>SKTA01000085.1 GCA_007122745.1 Bacteroidales bacterium | reverse complement strand
GGTCCCTGGCCGGATTCGGGAAAACGCTGATCCTGGTTTGTTCAACAATGATGGTGGATGTGGTGTTGCTAACAATGGCTTCACCCTCCATCATAACAGAACAAAGTGTCTCATTATTGATCGCTTCAACGGCATAAGTGCCGTCATCCACTAATCCAAACGACAGCGCATCGCCCGTCCCTGCCTTTTCTGCAACCACATCCTCATCATTAAGAATAAGAAGGTAATCAACACCTGTCTCACTGCCACTCAATCCAACTTCAGCGCCCTCTTCCGGATCGGCGTAAGAACCACCACCCGTAACGGAAAACACTTGCGGTACCGGCAAAAGTTGCACGGTAAGGGTGTCGGTCGGCATATCGCATATGCCGTTAGGGTCTTCGGCCACCACATAATACATTCCCGGCTCTTCGTAAGGGCCAAAAACCAGCTCATCTCCCGTGCCTGCCTGAGGATCGGAGAAGGGGGTGTCGTTTTTCCACAACACATAGCTTACCTCCTCTTCCGAGCCATCAAGTAAAAACTGAAAACCGGCGTCGTTTTCGCAGAACGTTCCCTCAACAGAAAGGTCAAATACCGTGGGTGCGTTATCGTACACGAATACCTCCACGGTGTCCATGCCGGGTAACCCATTTTGGTTTTGCACAACCGCCTTGAAAAGCCCTTCGTCAAACACCGTGAATACCGGTTCGTATGACACCACTGCTCCTGATGCAAGATCAACCCAGGTATAAGTGTGGCCTGCCTGAAAACCCAGGTCGAAGGTGTGGCTTGCTCCCGGACAGATAAACACATCGTCTCCAAGGTCAACAACAGGGTAGCCCTCAAATGCCAGGGAGAGGTCGTCAATAATCAGCTCACTGCCATCTGTAAGGGTTGGAGAGGCTGATGATAATATTATGATATTCATGGAGTCGGGTTGCTCATAACTCAGGTAGAAAAGTTCGAATTCAAAACCGGTGTAAGCTGTTTCGGGAGTAAAGATGGCTCCCCCCAGGGCGATGGTGTCCTTATTGTTGGTTTGCTCATTAAATCGGGTCAATAACAGAGCAATGGCACCAAAGTCAGCCCCGGGCGTTGCATATTTAAAATGTCCGCTGAGATCGGAGGGTCTGTCGGTATAGGGAACTCCGGGGAATTCGGAGTTTTCCGGGTTAGTGATATCCAGATTCAGAGTTCCAAGTGTCAGCAAACCTGGCACAACCTGACCTAATATTGTGCCCGAGGTTAATTGTGCGGCATAACTGCCGGTGTAACTATCGGAAGTTTGTGTAACGGTTGTGAGAAAGAAGGGAAACCCCGATGTTTCGGCGTTGGGGGAGTCCCAGAATTCCGGGTTTCCAAAATTCCCCGAAGGCCAACTTTCAAAATTACCGTTTGGGATCCCTTGCTGAGCCGGCAGCAACCGGATGGTGAAAAAAAGGATAAAAAAAAATAAAAAACGAACACTCATGATGTTTTGCAGGTTTTGTCTATTAGTCAATTCGGTATATTTCCATGATCTGGTCCAGGATCCCTTCGAAGTCAATCTTCAGGTCTTTGAGCTTTCCGGTGCCAATGTCAAAGACCCAGCCATGGACACGAACCCCCCTTTCCTTCCAGGCACGCTGGATCACTGCAGTTTTTATCACATTGATGCACTGTTCCTGAACATTATGTTCAACCAGCTTGCGAAATCTCTGTTCTTCGTCCCCGATCTTGTTCAGCTCTCGCTGATGCATGCGATATACATCGCGGATGTTGCGAAGCCAGGGGTTGAGCAGGCCAAGGTCTGCGTGCTCCATGGCTGCCTTAACACCTCCACATTTGTAGTGTCCACAAACAACAACATCCTGAACCTTCAGAATGTTTACCGCGTATTTGATCACCGACATGGCGCTCAGGTCGGTATTGGGAACCATATTGGCAATGTTGCGGTGTACAAAAACCTCTCCCGGAGCCATTCCCATAAGTTCCTCTGCCGATACGCGACTGTCGGAGCAACCAATGTACAAAAGTTTTGGGTGTTGATCCCGGGCCATTTTTGAAAAATACTGATCGTCAGCCTTGAGTTTTTCTGCGACCCAATGTCTGTTGTTGTCGAATATATCTTTAAGCCTCATCTGTGTTTTAGTTTATTGTTCCTCAAAGATACATGAGAATTCCGGAAAGTTCACTATCTTGTCAGGCTCAAAAAAAATGCGTTTTGTTCAGCACAATATGATTAAAGAAAAATGCTTTTACCCGATGTTTAAGAATCACCTTGACAGGCAGGTCTCTGATACCCTGATGATCAAGCTGGTCTCTATTATTGCGGTGTTGTTTTTTTTCTTGTTTACCGATCTATACTTAATGGATCTTGCCAACGCTGCTTTAATCAGGGTGATTGCCTTGGCAGTTACGGTTTTCATGCTATTTTATCATGTCTTCAACCCCAAACCATCCCGTCAAAAAACAAAACTTTACCACATAACGCTATCCGGCTATTTGCTGATGATGTATGCCTTGCTGTTGGTTTACCGAGCATCGGATGTTTATTCAGCCATAGTTGTTGGCCTCATTCTGGTTATCTTTTTAGTATCTCTCGACTTGAGGGCAAACTTCATCAGTACATTTATAATCTATTTTGTCCCTGCTGCATTGTTTGTTCTGGTCCTGGTTTTTTTCTTCCCGCCTTCCGTATATCACATCATGAACTTAATCAACGTCCTCCCTATGCTGGCTTTGGGGCTTGTATTGAACAGAATACAACACAGATTCAGGTATAGGATATTTGCCACTAACCAGGAGCTGGTGCTTGCCAATAAGGATCTGGAGCGTTCAGGGCAGCAACTGAAACAAATGGTTGTCACCAGGGACAAGTTTTTTTCCGTGCTTGCACACGACCTGCGCAGTCCTTTCACAGCGTTGCTCGGTTTGTCAGAAATTGCGGCAAACCGAAACCCCCGTGAGGAGCCTGATGCCATCAAGGAAGATGTTGTTGTCCTCCATAATGCTTCCAAAACACTTTATAACCTGACAAGCAACCTGTTGCAGT
>SKTA01000115.1 GCA_007122745.1 Bacteroidales bacterium | reverse complement strand
GAATGTCATCCACGGCACGAACGATAAACTTAACCACCGGCTCCGGTGTGTACCACACCCCCCTGCTCTTTCTTAGTTTTTTGTCGTATTCTGTCAGGAAGGTTTCGTAAAAATGGATGATTGGGTCGTTCTGCTGGGTGGTCTTGCCAAAGTCTTTCAATAACTCATTTATGTTGGTTGCCCTGAAAATATCGGCCAGGGCATCCACAATCCATTTGATCCTGTCGTCCAGGTCATATCCGGCGATGTATTGAAACAGCTTGCGGAGGAAGGGGTTTGATTTCGGGATCAGGTTGGCCGCTTCCTGTCGGGTAAAAGTATCGGGCGTGGGGTCGTGCAGTCTGGCGGCAAACATCCCATAGGCAATGGTTTGTGCATAGATGTCGGCAAACCCCTTTTCGGTAATATCGTGTATGAGAATATTCCTGAAAGAGTCAAATTGTGCCTGCAGGGAGGTGTTTTCTGAATCATACACATTGTTGTCGCCGCCATTATCTGTCATAAGGGCTTTTTCAATAACTTCAGCAAGCAAGCGGGCTTTCCCTGCCATCATCTTTGATAGTCTTGAAGCGGACTTAATGGTTTGGCCTCCGTAACTGCAAAAATCTGTGATGATCTCCCGGAAAGCGTCGTAATTGCCTGTAATGCCCCTGATTTTATCTCCTGTAATTTGTCCGACAGAAATATTTGCCACGAGCAGTCCGTCCCTGAAAAGCTGAAAAGAGATATAGTCTGTTATGATCAGATTGTTAAGCGATTTTTTGTATCGGTCGAACTGCTCTTTGTAGTTTTTGCCGTTCAGGTCAGCACCAATATCTTTTGCTTCGATGTATCCCACGGGTACACTGCCTTTGGTTATGATATAGTCTGGTGCGCCGCAGGCAATTCTTTTCGGCTCATTGGTTGCCATAATGTCTGGACACAACGCCTTAAGCAGGGCAGCAAGATCACCACGGTAGGTATGTTCACTGGATATTCCTGTCTTGTAATACTTGTTGAGCTGCGAAATATACTGGGAGATTGTCATGGAAGCAGGGTTTTTTGAGGCTTTGTCACTACAAACATAACAAAAATAACGATTTACGTTTGTTAGGCGTTTATTTATTCTCATGAAATCGACAATTGCTTATATTTGCGAGTAGGGTAGCAAATTCTACGTGTCTTTTGAGCGCTAAAAACGAAAGAAAACGTGTATTTTTCTCCGTTATTTCTACATAATCTTACAATGCACTGAAAAACAGAACGTATTCGATTCCCCCCGGAGTCACAAAAGCCCTCTCAGTCGAGAGGGTTTTTGTGTGGCCAGGCGTTGTCTGTTTTTACCTCTTCTTCATATAAAAATTACATATTGTATGTGTTATTTGATTTCCTCATGGGTGAGCCCACTCCTAAAAGTCAAAAATGCCACAGATGCACAGATTAATACAATTAACTTGTTCGCAACTTGTTGATAATTATTAATTTATTTTATATAGCAAATGCTTTGATTATCAAAAACAGATTTTGGGAGTGGACTCACCAACCCTCCGTTTGGGCGAAAATTTTTTTGTCCCCATACCTTGTTAACAAAAAAAAATAACACGCAATTTGTTCTTGCTAACGCTTTTTTTTGTTTTTTTGTTAAATATTCCAAATTAAATGCAAACCATTCTCAGAAACAAATCAAAACCAAATAACAAAATCATGAAAAACTCTTACGGATCATCATCATTTCAGCTTTTCAGCCGGATATTGCCGGCGTTTTTTCTTTTAACTGTTTTTGCCGCCAGTGGGTGGGGGCAGGGGGAAGTATTAAATGCCTGGAATACAAATGGCTTGTCTGATATTACCCCTGATGGATGGGAAGCAACTATGAACGCAGGCAATGTTAGTAAAGGAGAGCTTTCTCGTGGAAACGGTATAACAGCTACTTCACTAGCAAATGGTTTCGCGGCATCAGGTTGGGATGTTGCTGACTTGGAAGCAGCAAAATCAGGAAACAAATACTTTGCTTTTTTCATAGAATCTGAATCAAACTATGAACTCTCTTTGACTGAAGTCAGTTTTCGAACCCGAAGAACTAGTACCGGGCCGGATCGTCTACAATTAGCCTACAGTTTAAATGGAACTGACTTTATTGATATTGGCGATCCTATTGTTTATGAAAACACAACCGATGGATTTGCTCATGATCCAGTTGATTTAAGCGAGATCAGTGCACTTCAGGAAGTAGAAAAAATCTATTTCCGATTATATGGATGGCGAGCATCAGGTTCAACAGGCACACTTGCCTTTGGCAGAACAGGTGCCGGGACCAATGATTTGATAATCACGGGAGAATTAGTAATTCCTTCGGATGGGTATTTTGTGAACTTTGAGGGTGATGGCGAAACGCAAACAGGATATAATTCTGAAACGGTTAATCTTAGTGGTCTGAATTGGGATATGACTGAAGCATTGATTGGCACAGAGGCTGCTGATTGGAAAAACGGAGAACGTTCAGCGAGAATGCGAGGCTATGGCGCATCAGCCCTTACAATGGTTGAAAACAAAACCGGAGGTGCGGGCACTGTTTCGTTCTATTACAGGCGATATGGTTCTGACGCGCAAGTTGACTGGAAGGTGGAATACAGCATAAACGATGGAGAAGATTGGATACAAATTGGAGATGACTTTACTGCACCCGCTACAGATGAAGTGCAACAGTTTAGTGAAGATGTTAATGTGTCTGGAGATGTGAGGATTAGAATAAAAAGAGCAACTGAGGAAGGAAGTGCTAATAAAAGGTTGAATATCGATGACATTTTAATAACTGATTATGAAGTTCCTGTTGTGCCAGAAATTTCTGTAAATCTTATTTCTCTTACAGGTTTTACTTATGCTGAAGGAGACGGCCCCTCAGCTTCTCAGTCATTCGAAGTTAGTGGAAAAAACCTTGACCCTGAGGATGGCGCAGTAACTGTAAGTGCTACCGGCACCGACTATGAAGTATCTTCAGATGATATAAACTTTGAAGCAACGGCCACAATCAATTACACAG
>SKTA01000037.1 GCA_007122745.1 Bacteroidales bacterium | reverse complement strand
TCAGCATCATTCGCGAAAACATCCACCGCGTAAAAAGAGAAAGCCGATATAATCAGCCAATAAAAGAAAATATTTCCAATCGTTTTCATATGGGTTAATTTTTGATTTCTAACATGCCTGACATTTAAAACAGGCTAAACAACAAAATGGCATATTGTGTAATGCCCTCACTTAGAAACAATCAGATGTTGGTTTTTGTTTTGATGGAAGAGATGTTTTTTGGTAATTGTTTTTTATCCACAAATTCGCACACCTGTCCCGCCCATGCGGAAAATTTTCTCAAATTTTATTATTGAACACGGGTCACACTGATGCAACTGATTGACGCAGAATGACCAATCATCCAATCAACAATTCACCTGGTCAACATTATTGGCGATGATTTTCTTTTTCAATACCGGATAAGCAAAAACCGAAAGGATAATGATGAGCGTTCCGGCATAAAAGCCTGCCGACATTTGCTCTGCTTCGGGAAAAAAGAAACGTGCCATGATAATCCCGTAAACGGGCTCAAGGTTAATCGACAGGACAACCGTGTATGCCGATAGGACCTTCATTACATGCACGATGGCGGCAAAGGCATAGGCAGTGCAAACCAGTCCAAGTATCAGCAGATAGAAGATATCCAGCTGTGAAATGGCAAAAAATCCAGGGTCAAAATCTCCCGAAAGCAAAAGAAACAGGCTGATGAAAAGGAATCCGCCGATCATTTCATAAAAGCTGATCACGGTAGGATGGTGCCGGTTGCTGATATTCCGGTTCAACACTACGAAAAGTCCGTTCAGCAGGGCAGACAGCAAGCCATAAAGAATCCCCTCCAGGTATTGAAATTCGTATTGAAAGATCAGATATATCCCGCCAAGGATAATGATGCCGATCAAAACTTCCAGCCAGAAAATGCGTCTTTTCTGCGTAAGGGGTTCAAGAAAACTCGTAAATAAGGTGGTAGATGCAAAAACGCCAAGTGTAACGGAAACATTGGAAACCTTGATGGCGTGAAAAAAGGTGATCCAATGCAATGCAACCACGATGCCTATCCCCAGCAAGGGCCAGATCTGTTTAGCCTGTAATTTAAAAGGTATTTTTCTAAACAGGAAAAAGGCCAACAGTCCAATGAAAGCTATCAACATCCGGTACCACACCAGATTGATTGCCGGCAGCGTAATCAGTGCACCGAGGATGGCCGTATAACCAAGCAGGATAACAATGAAGTGAAGTTGCAGATAATTACCGGGCATGAATGGCTTCCCTGTTCTCATGGCACCACGTTTAAGATTCCCTGGCAATCATGAGCAGCATGACCGGGAATGTGGGATTCCTCTCAACAAAAACAAGGTACATCCCCCCGCGCAATGATGAAGTGTTGAAATAAACGGAAACCTCTCCCTGGTCATCAACGGGTTTGCGCTTGATGGATTGCCCCTGAAGGTTTGCCAGCACGACATATACACGTTCTTCAACATCATTTTTAAACTCTACCCAAAGCTCATTGGCAGAGGGATTTGGATAAATGCGCGGGCCGACAGTTTCAAAGGACATCTGGGATCCATAACTGGTTCCCATTATGTTTGTGGCATATGCACGATAGAAGTATTCGGTTTCCGGTTGCAGTTCTGTCAGAACACTAGTGAATGGGCCATCACCGGTGTCTTCCTTTGTGTTCCCTTCGTGGTTGCTGTTACTGGGGTTCGGATTCCTGCTCCATACAACCCCTTTTTGGGTTATAGGCACATCTCCGTCAAATAAGATATTTCCACCTGCCACTGCCATACTTAATGAAACCTCCTCCACCTGGGTGGTGCTTACGAAAGGTTCGTAAGCCAAAGACGTAGCGAACATGTTGTGCGTTCCGTATTTGACACCTTCATCTGTCAGGGCATAAGCCCTTACATGATAAAAGGTGCTTGGGTGCAATCCTTCCAGAAAACTGGAAAATTCACCATAACCTTCACCATCAGATGTCATTCCCTCATTATTGTTGACTGTAGGACTTCCTTCACGATTCCAGACAACCCCGCGACCTGCGATCGTCAACTCGTCGAGTTCTTCAATCAATCCGCCAGAAACAGCTGTTGTGGTCGATACATCGCTGGCATCTAACGTGATGATTCCGCTATGGGCAGCAGGTCTGTAATTGGCGATTACATGCTTAATCTCAAGAAGGGTCCTTGCATTATCAGCAAACAGCGGATTTCCGGTCATGCCACCCTGATAAGTAACGTTGGGGTTTGAGAAATATGGAACTTGTGTTGCATTCTGTCCGTCGGCATAAAATTGGCCACCTGCGTAACTCATTACCGATACATAACGTTCGGTACTATTGCCCATCCAGCGCCAACCGGCAGACCAGGTATTTTCATGCCAATTCATCCACACCGTGGGACCGCGCTGAACAGTCTGCTCTGCGTGGTGATGCAATCCCATATTGTGTCCCATTTCATGAATGTGTGTGTATCCTGTAGCAGCTTGCTGCACGCGTGTCATCGAAAAGGCAAGGTTTGGGTTTCCGAACCGGTCTACAAGCAGCCAGGCCAGCCCCCCGGTGTCGTCAGCATAAGAAAAAATGGCGGTCAGGTCTGCACTGTGTTGATTGCGCCAGATATGTACCTCCTCCATATGTCCGGAATACTCACTCCCAAAAGGGTTATAATGGGGTGCTGCTGTAAGTCGCCTCAAATCATCATTGGATGAGCCACTTTCCTGGTAGCTAACCCGTTCGGAGTGAACGAGTGTGGCAAGCATCAGCGTCTGACTGTTGTCAAGCACCAGCTGGGCATTTGCCATGGCGATGGCTATTACATTGTCAATGCCTCCCCCACTGCTTTGCGCCCATTGCTCTGCCTGGTTTGTGTATACAACCATAACACCAATGTTTGCCTCATCCTCAGGGCCGAGATCATCCTCCTTTAGCTGATTTTTAATTCTTTCCCTTTCCTGAATGTCCTTTTCATTTATCTCCTCAGGTATCAGGGGTGGACTGCTTTCCAGGATGTCGCGGTCCTGTTCATCCATCTCAATCAGATAATGTTGATATGTATCCGGATCACTGATGATTTTATAGAACTTTTGCTCACCCGGTATGAATATGTGTCCAAGGCTCCGGCTTCCTGTGGTGGCAAGCACCATATACCCCTCACCGTCAGACAGCACGGCGGTAATGGTGAAACTTCCGTTCACATTGACTTTTGTCCGCTGCACATGGGCTTCAAAAGCCTCATCTTCAAATAAGTTCAATTGTATATGATCATTCTCCCGGATCCAGCCACTACCTCTCATTCTTTCATCAATACGAATCTCGGCATACCGGATGACCACATCGCGTGATTCAAAAAAATGGAGTTCATCCTGAATCTGATCACGGGTGGCAATATGTTCTGCAATCAGAGGGATAAGTTTTCTCTGCTCTGCCTGAAGCTTCTCAAATTCGATCCCGGCCATAACGCATCTCTCACAGGCCTGGAGCGACTCCTGTTGAACAAAGACTGTTAAAACAGCCATCGAAAACAATAGAAACAAAATATTATTTTTCATTGAGGTTAAAAAAAATTGGATTTAAAAAGTCCGGAAAGATACAAATTTTCCGTGAAACAGGCTTGTGTTTTGGACTATCAGGACGCCCCCGGTTTACTGAAAGGCATGCTCTATATGCCTTACAGCGTTATTCAACCGATCTTTCCCATCACCTCTTACAACAGAAAAAGGGAAGTTGTAATTTTCAAGCTCACGACGGTACCAGTCAAAAAAGAAGGATCTTAATTCAGGGTGTTCTCTTTGCGGATCGGGTTCCCACGGCAGATCCACATCACACAACAGGAAAAGGTCATAATGGTTGCTTTCGATCTGGTCCAATATCCAGGGATCACATACGCCATACTTGTGTAAGCTCCATATTTTTGTCACAATCAATTCAGTGTCGCAAAAAACCATGGGCTTTGCTTTCATTTTGCGAGCTTGTTCAACAACCTTTTCCTCAATGTCCAGCTGACCCCTGGCAATCGCCAGGATGTCATCTTTTTCATAAGACCTTGATAGTTGATCAATGTAAGCACGTGCGTGTTCCGGGACGAACAACCCATTGTAATGCAGGATCAGGTCACGGCACAATATGCTTTTACCGGTAGATTCCGGTCCGGTAACTGCAACTTTCCTGATGGCTGTCAAACTATTTTTCCTTTTTCAAGAGCCCGTTCACAATCTTCAAAACAAAAACACTTTTGCCGTTTTCCTTAAAGGAGCGTTCGATCTCATCGGTTAGTGCATTCATGATGGTACGATACGCACCGAAGATTTGCGTACTCATTCCGTTGACCTGCACATCAAGGTCAGTGTAACCTTTCAGACGGTTTAAAAATGCTTTGATTTCCGGGACATATTCTCTACCAAGCGGATATAAGCTAATTTCAACAGATGTTTCCATAATCATCAATTCATAAATAAATAATTAATTACAAAATGATTGCATGCAGCACTTTACAGTCTGCAGTTAGACAAAAATACACAAATTATGGCAGTATCTATTCAGAAAAATTTACAGAGCAGGCGCAGTTCTAAAAGCGAACCAGGGTGGTTCTGTTTTCAGGTACAATTACCTGAATGAATGCCACATCCTCCATCGCATGGCAGGTGTTGCAACTGATTGCAAAGCGATTGAACGACTCCATGAACGCATCTTTGTCGCCGGCCTTAATGGCACGCATGAGTCTGGGTGCTGCCTGATCCACAAACTGCACGGAAGAGGGTTGTCTTTCAGGGCGGCGGATAAAACCTTTTTCAATGTTTCCTAACATTTCATCCAGTTGATATTCGGCATATCCCCAGTTCTCATCCACACCGGCCCAATACAGTTCGTTGTAGCGATAGTTTGTTTCCATCATGGTTTGATCAAAGCCACCAAACTGATTTTCAAAACCATGTACAGCTTCCTGAACCGTTTCCCCGGCCCAGCGGCTTTCAATGACCTGATCGCCTTGTTGCTGGCATGCACTGATCATAATCGCCAGGATGATAGTGACACTTGCAATTACGGATAATCTTCTCATAGCTAATTGGTTTATAGGGTTAACAATTAATCTGTCAGATCCAGTAAGAAGGCATACTCCATGGCGAGCTCACGAAGTCGCTGGAAACGACCGGATGCCCCCGAGTGTCCTGCCTCCATGTTTGTATACAACAAAATTTTCTGATCTCCGGTATGGTGCACCCGCAATTTAGCCACCCACTTTGTCGGCTCCCAATACTGAACCTGGGAGTCATAAAGGCCCGAAGTGACCAGAATATTTGGATAAGTCTGGTTTCTGATGTTATCATAAGGGGAGTAGGATAACATATAATCATAATAGATCTTTTCAATGGGATTGCCCCACTCGTCATATTCACTGGTTGTAAGGGGTATGGTCTCGTCAAGCATCGTAGTAACGACATCCACAAAAGGCACTCCGGAGATCACCCCCTTAAACAGTTCCGGTCGTTCATTAACAATAACGCCCATAAGCAGACCACCCGCACTTCCTCCCCTTGCAAATAGCCTGTCAGGACTTGTATACCTTTCATCTGCAAGAAAATCGGCACAATCAATAAAATCATTGAACGTATTCCATTTATTTAGCAACTTGCCATCTTCATACCATTGACGACCCATCTCCTGGCCGCCTCTTACATGGGCAATGGCATAGATGAACCCCCTGTCGAGCAAGCTCAGTGCATTGATGTTAAACCACGGATCAGTACTGGCACCATAAGAGCCATAACCATAAAGCAAAAGTGGGTTGCTTCCGTCTTTTGTTATCCCTTTGCGGTAAACGATTGTCAGTGGCACCTCAACGCCATCGCGTGCTTTTACATAATACCGTTTGGTTTCATAGTTGTCCTGATCAAAGTCGCCAAGTACCTCTTGTTGCTTCACCAGCGTAAGCTCGCCCGTTTCCATGTTGTAATCATAGGTGCTGTTGGGCGTTGTTAGTGAGGTATAGTTGTATCGCAGAATGGGGGTCGACATCTCCGGATTGATGCTGATATGCGCGGTATAGGCTTCCTCCCCGAAGGGAAGATAATGGCTTTCTCCGGTTATTTTGTTGATGATCTGCATCTGGCGCAACCCCCTCTCCCTCTCCTGAAGCACGAGGAAGTCGTCAAACAGTTCTACATTTTCCAAAAGCACCTCGGGACGATGGGGTACTACCTCATTCCACGCATCTGTGCCTGTGTTCTGATCCGTGGTTTCCATAAGCCGGAAATTGCGGGCTTCGTGGTTTGTCAACACGTAAAACTTGCCGTTATATGGCCATACACGATAGCGCAGGTCGCGGCGGCGGGGCTGAAAGACCTGAAAACTGCCCTCCGGATTATCTGCGCGAAGCAGCAACACCTCATTGCTTAGGGTCGCATTTGAGTTGATCATCAGATAACGGTTGTCTTTTGTACGGCTCACACCAATGAAATAATAGGTGTCATCCATCTCCTCAAAAACAACGTGCGGATGCGCATCATTATGGACATTGAACCGGTTGATTCTGTAGTAGCGCAAGGTTTCCGGCTCGATGGAGGTAAAGAAAATCGTCTGGTTATCGGCAGCCCAAACAACATCTCCGCCGGCGTATTTGATGCCGGTTTGCTGAATGTTACCCGTGGCCAGATCCTTGATCATCAGGGTATATTGCCGGCGACCTACCGTATCAACAGAAAAGGCAAGCCAGCGATTGTCGAGACTGACATCCCAGGAGCCCACCCTGTAATAGGGGTGTGGTTTTGCCAGTTCGTTTACGTCCAGCATCACCTCCTCCTCTGCATCCAGCGATCCTGCCTTACGGCAATAGATGGGGTACTCTCCGCCCTCCTCATACCTTACATAATAGAAATAGCCATTTCGAAAATAGGGAGCCGATTCATCATCCTGTTTGATACGCCCTTTCATTTCACTAAACAACTCCTCCTGCAAAGTTTCGGTGTGATGCATGACAGCATTAAGGTATTCATTCTCAGCATTGAGATAGCTGATCACTTCAGGATTTTCCCGATCTCTCATCCAATAATAATTATCAATCCGCGTATCACCGTGGATCGCCAGTTCTTTCTCCTGAATATCAGCCACCGGGGGCTGATGTTTCCCTTTGTCCCCGTTTTGTGCACAGGAAGCCATTAACATCATGATCAACATAAAAGCAGCTAAGGTTTTCATCGATTTATGGTTCTAAGTTTATTTGTTTTCCGTATATGATTGCGATCCAAATATAATCACATTCCAAATATACACGACAATTTTCAATTGATGCAGATAAAAAAGCTATATTTGAAAATTGCTGAAACAATCAGTCATTGGCATTTAAAGGGAAAACAAAGAGGCGATCAGAAACAGGCTATGGATCAAGCAAAAACAATCATTGTTCAGGGACGCGTTCAGGGTGTGGGATTCCGCTATTCAACCCGGGCAAAGGCAGAATCGTTAAACATAAAAGGTTTTGTAAAAAACATGCCTGATGGAAGTGTTCATATCGAAGCAACAGGTGATGCAGATTCGATGCAGAGCTTTGTTTCCTGGTGCCACGAGGGACCACCCCTGGCCAGGGTAACGGATGTGATCATTGAAGAGGCATCCCCTTCCGTATCTAATGATTTCCGGATTCGTTGACAGTTCTACCAGTTAACCGGCATCTCTCTGTCTGGCAAGCTCAAACAGGTCCAGATCGGACCAGACCATCTTTCTGCGGGTCAACACACTTATTGAACGGATCATGGCTTTGGCAACCTCACTGCCATGAATCGGCCGGTACCTTTTCATTATGCCAAAACGGTTCATCAACCTAACAAACATCATCCCAAGCACTTCACCCGTCCGCTTTTCCGGCCTGGGGCCATAAAGTGGTCCCGGACGGATGATCACTGCATGCTGAAACGGCAATTCACATACATCCTTTTCCAGTAAGCCTTTGATTCTGGGATAAAAAAGCCTTGATTTCGAATTGGCTCCAACAGATGACACCAGAACCAGAACGGGAACGCCATTTTCAGCTGCAGCCTTTGCACAGGCATGCTGATAATAATGATCAATCCGAAATTGCGCCTGCTTGCTTCCCGCCTTCCGGCGCGTTGTTCCCATGGCAGAAAACAACACATCACCGGTGAGTGCTTCTTTCCACGAATCGATCTCCTCAAAATCAACAATATGCGCTTCCAGTTTTGGCGAGCTGATGCTCAATGTGCGTCGCGCAAAAACTTTTACCTTTCTAAAACTGCTGTTTGTCAGCAGCAACTGAACCAGTTGATACCCAACTAACCCGGTAGCACCAATCACGATGGCGGTTTTTTCGGAAGGATTGGGGAATGGCTCTTTTTTGCCATTTTCCTTTTGTGAGCTTTTATTTTTCATGATGATTTATGATTGGATGGGCATGCAGACCTTTCTTTAACAACCTAACAACATCAACCCCATATTCGTTCAAGCAAAACAACATTTTCCACGTGGTGTGTATGTGGGAACATATCCACAGCCTGTGATCTGACAAGTTTATACCTGTCTGACAACATCTCCACATCGCGGGCCTGTGTGGCAGAGTTGCAACTTACATATACGATCTTGTCCGCGCCGCTTTCTGCGATCTGTCTCACAACCTTCGGATGCATTCCCGCCCTGGGCGGGTCTGTTATGATGACGTGGGGATAACCGTGTTTATCCATGAACCTGTCATTTAACACCGCTGCCATGTCGCCTGCAACAAAATCGCAGTTTTCAATGTCGTTTTGTTGGGCATTGACTTTTGCATGATCTATCGCCTCCTGAACATATTCTATCCCGATTACCTTTTTTGCATGGCGTGTCATGAAGCAGGCGATGGTTCCGGTGCCCGTGTAAAGGTCATACACAAGTTCCAAACCTGTGAGTCCGGCAAAATCACGGGCAACACCATAAAGCTTCCGCGCCTGTTTCGAGTTTGTCTGAAAGAAAGACTTCGGCCCGATCTGAAAACGAAGCCCCTCCATCTCCTCTTCAATAAAGGGGCGCCCCCGAAAAGTGACGGCATAAAGGTCCGCAATGCTACTGTTGGCTTTTTCGTTGATCATATAGGCAATCGTGGTTGCCCGGGTAAAGCGTTCCGATAAAAATTGCATCATGCGATCAATCACCCCCTGCTCTTTTCCTCCAAAAACCATGAGGATCATCAGCGCTCCGTCAGAAGAATTCCTGACGATCAGGTTGCGCAGCATCCCCTCGTTGGTGCGCAAGTCGAAAAACGTCATCCCATGGCTCATGGCAAACTCCTTCACTGCAAGCCGGATCTCATTGGATGGTTCAGGCTGAAGCCAGCACTTGTTTATATCCAGCACTTTATCAAAAAAAACAGGGACATGAAAGCCTAAGGCATCCATGCAGCTAACAGGCTCTCCACTGTCAATCACCTCACGTGGCAGCCACTTCTTGTTGCTGAAGGTAAACTCAAGTTTGTTGCGATAGAAAGTTGTTTCCTCGGCTGCGGTAATCGGCAAAACCTCTACCTTATCAAGATCAATCTTACCTATCCGCGCCAGGTGATCGGTAACCTGCTGCTGTTTGTGGTGCAGCTGCCGCTCATAGCTAAGGTGTTGCCATTTGCAACCGCCACAGGTGCCAAAATGTTCGCAAAAAGGAGTCACCCTCTCATCAGACCACTTGTGAACATGTTGAATGCTTCCCTCCATGAAGTTGCGTTTACGCTTTGTGATCCGCACATCCACAACATCGCCGGGTGCGGCAAAAGGGATAAACAACACCTTGTCGTTCATCCGGGCAATCGCCTTACCCTCTGCAGCTACGCCGGTGACCTCAACCTCGTTAAAAAACAATGCCTCTTTTTTCTTTTTTCTACCCATACATGTGGTTTTTTGATTGATGGATTACATTCACATTAACAAGTCATCCCAACCAAATACAAAAATAGATGATATTCATTAACTTTGCACACTTAATAAATCCCAATACAATGCAAAAAATCAGCGAACAGGAACAATTACGACGCGATGCCCTGCACGAACTCAGGAAGCTGGGCATTGACCCCTACCCGCCTCATACCTGGGAAATCAACACAACTGCAGCGGAGATCAAAGGGCGTTTCCCACAGGATGAAAGCTTGTTTCAGGATGTGCAGATTGCCGGCCGGATCATGAGCCGCCGTATCATGGGAAGTGCCTCTTTTGCTGAACTTCAGGACGAAAGTGGCCGCATTCAGCTATATTTCAACAGAGATGAAATTTGTCCGGAAGAGGACAAAACCATGTATAACACCGTTTTTAAACGTCTGACCGACATTGGTGACATCATTGGCGTAAAAGGTTTTGTTTTTATTACCCGGATGGGAGAGATCACCATTCATGTCAAATCATTCACCATGCTGTGTAAGTCGCTGCGGCCCTTGCCTATTGTAAAAGAGAAGGATGGTAAGGTGTATGATGCATTTACTGATCCTGAACAACGCTACCGCCAACGACACCTTGACCTGATCGTGAATCCGGAAACCCGTGAAGTATTTCGCCGTCGCACACAGCTGATCCGCAGCATGCGCGATTTCCTTAACAAAAAAGGTTATCTTGAAGTGGAAACCCCGGTTTTGCAGCCGATCTATGGTGGTGCAGCCGCTCGCCCTTTCAAAACCTATCACAACACGCTGGATACTACACTCTATTTACGAATCGCCAATGAGCTGTACCTGAAAAGACTCATCGTGGGAGGGTATGATGGCGTATTTGAATTTGCCAAAGACTTCCGCAATGAGGGGATGAGCCGCTTTCACAATCCTGAATTTACTCAGATGGAGCTGTATGTCGCTTATAAGGATTATGAATGGATGATGGACCTGGTTGAGGAGATGGTGGAGAACATTGTGCTGAATATGCATGGCAGTACAAAAATCAGAGTCGGTGAACACAAAATTGATTTTAAGCGTCCCTGGAAGCGTTACACAATGTATGAGGCCATTGCACATTATACAGGCATGGATGTTTCTGATATGGATGAAGATGCGATGCGTAAATTCGCAGGGGAGATCGGCATCAAAACTGATGAAACAATGGCCCGGGGAAAGCTTATTGACGAAATTTTCGGTGAGAAATGTGAACCGCATCTGATTCAGCCCACTTTTATCACCGACTACCCGATTGAGATGTCGCCCCTGGCAAAAAAGCACCGTTCCAAGCCAGGTCTTGTGGAGCGTTTTGAAGCAATTTGCAATGGCAAGGAGATCTGCAACGCATTCAGCGAGCTCAATGATCCGCTGGATCAGCGGAAAAGGTTTGAGGAGCAGCTTGAGCTTGCCCGTCGCGGTGACGCCGAGGCCATGGTTTTGGATG
>SKTA01000177.1 GCA_007122745.1 Bacteroidales bacterium | reverse complement strand
CGCCGCCCAAAGCAAGCTTTGGCGTCATATGCAAAAAAGCCCGTCTGCTTTCGCAGACAGGCTTTTCTTTGTTGGTCGGGGTGGCAAGATTCGAACTTGCGACCTCCTGCTCCCAAAGCAGGCGCGCTAACCGGGCTACGCTACACCCCGAGTGTGGCGGAGAGAGGGGGATTCGAACCCCCGGTACCGTAATTGGTACGGCAGTTTAGCAAACTGCTGGTTTCAGCCACTCACCCACCTCTCCTAAGAACTTTCAATTTTTTCATGCTTGAAGAATGAGTACGGCAGTTTAGTCCCGTATGTACGGGACTGGTTTCAGCCACTCACCCACCTCTCCTATTCCAAAGAACCTTCTTTTTTCGCGAGTGCAAAGATATACAAAACATAAACACCAACAAATTTTTTTAATAAAGTTTTATTACGTGCATTACCAAACAAGACAACGGTTTAACAGGTCAAGCCCTGTCAATACAAATCTTCACATTTGCATATCTTCTCATCCTCTTCGAGCTTCCAGCTTCGAGCTCATTTGCACATCTGCACATTTGCTAATTTGCTAATCTAACCATGATGCTCATGAAACTTCTTCACCCTAT
Source organism: Bacteroidales bacterium (assembly GCA_007122745.1). Classification (GTDB taxonomy): domain Bacteria; phylum Bacteroidota; class Bacteroidia; order Bacteroidales; family UBA7960; genus PUPG01. Next base: position 2,439 of record SKTA01000177.1, on the reverse strand, counting down.
ACTCCAGATCAGGAAACTGATCCCTGCCAACAAGGGAAACACAGGCCCGCAACCCCTCCAAACGCTCACTGCCGGTGATCGCAAGCGATATCGCACTGATGCCATAATAAACCAGCGCCTCAATCAACTGCTCACCGCTAAACCCCGGATAAGCAATCGTGAAATAAAATCCATCAGCCAGCGGCTTGTCTTCATCCTTATCATATACAATAGTGAAACCATTATCGGTAAACATCTTCTTCATAATCTTTGCCTTCTCCCCATATTCCTTCACCACATCAACAAAGTTGTATTCCCCATCATTAACAGCTTTCAACATCGCCTCCAGGGCATACTGCGGTGAATGGGCCGTTCCTGAACTGAGCGCATATATCGTCCCGAAAACCATGGCACGTCCAAATTGCTCCATTCCATAATAGGGCAAAAGGTCTTTTGAGCGGCGGCCAAAGAGCGCATTGGAGATCACCATCATCCCGATCCGCTGTCCGGCATAACTGAATACCTTGGAACTGGAGATCAGCAGCACATACTGATCTGTGTAGTTTGCCACCGTTGGTTGATATGGAGGAACGCCCGGCTTCGATAAATCCTGACGAAAATCCATCGCAAAATAAGCCAGGTCCTCAATCACTACCACATCATACTTTGTGGCCAGCTCACCTATGATTTTTAACTCCTTTTCGGTAAAACAGATCCACGAAGGATTGTTTGGGTTTGAATACAAAAGTGCAGCAACATTACCTTTCACCAAATGGGCCTCCAACTTCTCTCGCAGCTTCTCTCCGCGATAATTATAAACATCAAAACTGTCAAACTTTGTTCCCTGCACACGACATTGCTGCTTGTGAACCGGAAAGCCGGGATCTAAAAACAGGATGGTATCTTTTTCCTTGTTTATTCGGGTAACCGTCATGAATGTTGCAAAACTGCCCTGCATCGAACCTACCGTTGGGATGCACCCATGCGGCTCAACCTCAACGTTCATGAACAGCTTTACAAACCGGCTGATCTCATTTTTCAAACCCTTAATGCCATCAATGTCTGGATAAATGGCCGCCACGCCACTGTCCAAAGCTCTCTTTTCCGCTTCAACACCAACTTGTGCGGGCTTCAAACCGGGTATGCCCATCTCCATGCGGATATAACGGGTAGCGGTTTCAGCTTCGATAAAGTCAACAAGACGTTTGATCTCGCGGATAGACGCCTTACCAACTTGTTCCAGACCCATTTGTTCAACATACTTTTCTACGACTGCAGCGGGAATAGGTGTATCTTTTTTCATAAGGTGAAGATTAAGGTTAAGGTTAAGGTTAAGATTGAGATTGAGATTGAGATTGAGATTTATATTGATTTTAAAAGGATTATTCTAATGTAAACAGGATTTGTTTTGTTGGGGCACAAAATAAGAAAAACTGCAGGATAAAAAAAATGAATTAGCTACATTTGCCCTTAAAATCGCAGCCCGGTTATGGACATCCTGTTTCTTCAAAGACTCTTACTTTCTGTTATAGTGGCAGGTGTATGGATCACATTAGCCACAATCATATCTGAAAAAATGGGTTCCAAACTTGGCGGAATGATCGGCAACCTTCCATCAACAATCTTTACCTCATTGCTTTTTATTGGAATTACACAGGGGGTAAATTTTGCCACAGAAACAACAGTTACCGTTCCATTGGGGATGTTTCTCAGCACCATGTTTCTGTTTGTTTTCATCAGCCTTGTGCACAGAGGGTTACTTTTTTCTGTTACTGCAGGCCTCTTGACGTGGGCAATGCTGGCTGTTGTATTCTCATTTGTGCAAAATGCAGGCATAGTTGTATGGTCTGTCCTTTATTTTGCCGGAGCGATTGGCACATACCTCTTTGCTGAAAGGGTGCAGAAAATCCCTTCGCTGGGAAAGGTTAAAAGAAGGTACTCTGTCCAACAAATCAGTTTCAGGGCACTTTTTGCCGGAAGCATTGTAGGATTGTCCGTACTGGTTGCACAAACCGGTTCCGCTTTCTGGGCCGGACTCTTTGCCTCCTTCCCTGCCATGATGCTTTCCGCCATGGTAATACTGACCCTCTCTGCCGGTTATCCCTTTGCCCGTGCTACCGGGAAAGTGATGCTGCTTGCTTCTACAAACATTGTCATCTACAGTTTTGTGGCTGGTGCCCTGTTTCCTGTCATCGGTTTGTGGTGGGGTACGATCGCCGCCTATGCCACCGCTGCAGTTTGGGTATGGTTTTTGAAGCCTCTTTTCGACAAAGGCCGATAAAGCAAGGATATAAATTTTTCAATTATAAGGATATAATTTCTATTTTGCACACATTATTTTTCATGCTGTATTATTCATTTATTCCAATATTGTTATGATGTATAAAAAGTCTTTTTTTCTTTTTCTTTTTTTGATGATGTTTTTATGGACCCATCTTTTTGCACAGACAGAGATGAGTT
>SKTA01000195.1 GCA_007122745.1 Bacteroidales bacterium | reverse complement strand
GTTGCCACAAAGAAGCTTTGTGACATAGCCCCATTGAATGTCATGCTTATGGAATAGTTTTTCCAGAAAAGCGTGGTTTTGCCTCAGCTTTTTACGGCTGATCGATATTTCTGCCATGATTGGGTTTATTTGCGTGTCCAGCGCATTTCAAGATATTTGCTGGTAAATCCGAGTTTCTCATAGAGGAAGCGTGCGGGATTTTCCGGCTCAACGTGCAACTTGATGTCCCCTTCAGCTTTATCAAAGGTCATTTGCATCAGGTTCTTTCCAATTCCCTTTCCGCGGTAGGCCTTGTCAACAGCAATGTAAACCAGGATGTTCTCCGGAATGTAACCACCCATACCTGTTTTGTTGATGATCACAGCACCGTTGATTTTTCCATTGTCTCTGGAGGTTAGAATGAAACCCCCGAATTTATCCTTATCATCCAGTGCAAAATTGATGCACTTCATGATGTATTTGTGCTCATCACCGAACTGGTCGAGATGTTCAAAAAGAAAGTCTGCTATCTCTTTCTTTAAATCATCCGATACATGATCTTTTGGAGTATAGAAATTGTATTTCATTTTTTTGTTATTTTATTGATTGTGAAATTAATAAAAATAAATGACATAATCGCTAACGAGATGCCGAATATGTTGGGATCCAGATCGAGAGGCAGGTCCCAGCCTCCGATGATCAGTGTGATGGTTGTGCCACCACCCAGCAGCATGGACCAGAAAGCGGCAGTCGGACTGGCCTTTTTCAGGAAAAGTGCACCGATTACTGGCACGAAAAGCCCGGAAACCATAAATGCATAGGAATAAAGCATCAGTTCGAGCACGTTTGGCATCCTGGTGGCCAGCAACAAAGCCGCCGTTCCAAGTATGAGGGTCAGTCCCTGCGATAGCAACAAAAATGCTTTTTTACTTTCAGGTATTTTGAACCATTTTGTAAGGATATCGGTCATGAAGTTGCCGCTGGATGCCATCAGACAGGAATCTGCCGTCGACATGATGGCTGAAAAATAGGCTGCCATCATCAAACCCATCAGTCCAACAGGCAAAACGGTCCTTAAAAGCAGCGGCAAACCCTGCTCTGCATCAATATCGGCGGCATGTTCAAACCCCAGGTATGAAAACATCCCCTGTTCAATGGCTACTCGGGCAAACAGTCCCAGCAAAACACCCATAAATGCCATCACCGGCCACTCAAACAAACCGGCGATATACCAGGCCCGCTGTGCCTGCTTTCTGTTGCGCGACGCATAAATCCGCTGGTACAATGTCATGCCGACAAACCAGATCGGAATGATGGTGACGGCCCAGTTCAGCAATTGTTGCCATCTGATGTTGCCAAGACTGAAGAACTCCGGGGTAAGTACCTCGCGCATTCCCGTGATTCCTCCCACGCTGTAATAAGCGATTGGAATTCCTATAAAAATGAGTCCCGACATTAAAATGATCCACTGAATGGTGTCGGTGTAAATTACCGCCTTGATACCTCCCATGGCCGTATAAATAATTACGATGATCCCCATGATGATCAGCGCTGTTTGCCTGTCGAGCATCGGTGTGAAGGTCGCCTCTGCAAGAATGGCTCCTGCGAGGATCTGTGAGCTTGTAAACCCAAGGTAGCCGATAGCCGATATGATACCGGCAAGCAATGCCACTTTGGGATTATAGAAACTGCCCAGAAACTGGGGAAAGGTGTAAAACGTTTTGGTTTCTTCCAGCTTTTTTACGCGGGGGATCAGTAAAACAGCACTAAGCCAGGCACCAATAAGACCGGTAAACAACATCCACGAACCCGCCAATCCCATGATGAACCCAAGTCCGCCAAGGCCGATAGAAAAACCACCACCAACATCCGTGGCTACCACCGAAAGTCCGATATGCACACTGCCAATCTTGCGACCGCCTACATAATAATCGTCAACCCCCTTGTTCCTGATGAGAAAGTAAATGCCGATACCGATCACTCCCATCATATACAAGGTGAACACAAGAATATCCAAATAATGCATTTGATTGCAACTGTGGGTTTTTGTTCTGCAAATTTATGAAAAATTCCGCCAAGTGCAAAATGAAGGTGCTAAGATTATGTATAATAGGGCGTTATCTCCTGTCGGATTCAGACGCTTTCCTTATTTTTTTGCTCAGGAAACCTGGCCGGTATCTACTCAATCCATCAAAAAAAGATCACTACTTTTGTTCTGCTTAAAAATAAATATAATCTGTATCAACAAAGGATATTTGGATGTATCCATGGGATAATAACAGACGGTTTCATGCCTGGGCAGAGCAGGCCAAACGGCGTTTCGGATCGAGGTTGCAAAAACTGTCCATCAATGCCGGTTTCAGCTGTCCGAACCGCGATGGTACCATCGGGTTTGGCGGATGCACATTTTGCAACAACAAAGGGTTTAATCCGTCTTATTGTGAACCCGGAAAGCCCATTTCAGTCCAGATTGATCAGGGGTTGGCTTTTATAAACAAACGTTACCGCAGGGCAAAACTTTTCGTGGCATATTTTCAAGCCTATTCAAATACCCATGCCCCGCTTACCCATTTAAAAAATATATATGAACAGGCACTCGCACATCCGTCTATTTCCGGACTTGTTATCGGGACACGTCCCGACTGTGTGGATGATGACAAACTGGATTACATTGCGGAATTGTCAAAAAAGTACTTCATTAAAGTAGAGTATGGTGTAGAGTCATGTTATAATGACACGTTGACCCGCGTGCAACGGGGACATCGCTTTGAAGATTCGGTGCGTGCCATTCATGCAACAGCAGACAGAGATATCCTCAATGGCATGCATCTGATTTTTGGACTACCCGGCGAAAGCCGGGAACAGATGCTTGGTCAGGTTGAGATGATTAACAAACTTCCCATCAACACAATAAAACTCCATCAACTGCAGATTGTGAAAGATACTGCCATGGCGGAAGAGTACAAGGCGCATCCGGAACGCTTTCATCTTTTTGAACTTGATGAGTATATCGATTTTGTGGTTTCTTTTGTTGAACGATTGCGTCCTGACATTGC
>SKTA01000051.1 GCA_007122745.1 Bacteroidales bacterium | reverse complement strand
GAATATCATTGCTGTTTTCACAAAGAAAATTGCTGTAGTTGCTTTGATTTGCGTTGCATAAAATGGCATTTATTTTTCCGCATTGCATAATTGCCCCCCATAGTGCCTGTATCATCCTGACGGTGGCAACGGCTGTGCCTGCCTGGACAAAAACACCATTCATTAACGACAAACCCTCCTTGGGTTGCAACACATAATCAAATTCTTTTTTTGCATACTCCATCAGCGCATTGGCCCAGTTTGCACCCGGAATAACATCTCCGCAGGAATAGGATAAATCAGCAGGGATTCTCGGACGAAATGTGTTGTCGCCTATCGCTTTAATTAAAATATCATAAAGCTGCAGGCTGATGCCACCCCCTCCCAGACTGTAAAACCATGCTCTTGAGAATGTGATGTGTTTGGCTGTTTCATTATCGTAATACCTGGAGGTGGCTTGCAGTGCATGGTTTCGGACTAGAAAATGTTGAAATTCTGACGCTTTCCGGAAACTTAGTGGCGTGTTGTCAATATGTCCCACCAGCGTATTCACACCATAAATCTTATGCTTTTTGGGTTGTTTTGCCAAATCACACAACAATTTGTGTTGTTTCTCGATGATTGGCCTTGCCGCAATAAAGCTTTCTGGTATGCGCGCTTCCTGAACATGGGTTAAAAACTCGCTTGTTATTTTACCAACGGGAATATGAATCATGTTATTCGTTTTACTGATATTTTTTTCTTGATGCTATTCAATAAAATAAGACCAGCGGTATATGCAATATACTAAAGGGTTACTGACTTTTTTTCATGTAAATACGCATGTAAACAAAGAAAAATGTGGCTAGCAAGAAGACTGCACCCCATAGAAGGGCATTGGGTGGAAAAATTTTCCCCAAATGGTATAGCCCCGGAATCCCATCATCAACACCAATGCTGAACCAATACACAATTAAGGTGTTTGTGAACTCCAACAAAGAAATCCCGCCAAGAAAAAGGAGAAGCAGTTCTGCCATCATTTGACCTTTTTTAAAGCTTTTTTGAAATTGTTCATTGATGCTTCTTTTGCAGAAATCTGCTTTTTTCTCAATGCTGCCCAACAACTCCTGAAAAGCCCATTTCCCCATCAAATCGCGAAAGAATACTTCCCTGTTGCCCTGTAGATTCTGCAAAGCATCAACAAAACGTATTTCAATGGCGCTGAAGGTGTTTACAAGTTCCTTCATTGTAGTGTTGTATTCCCTGCATTGGCTTACTTTTTTTAAGTTTTTTGAAGCACCGATGATAAAAGATAAGTTAAGACTCAATGTATCCAGAATCACATAAAAATACTGGGTAAGCAGAAGAATCCTCTTGGCATCCTTTACAGAATTGCTGTTCGGACATGCATAAAAGAAACTATTGCCCCATCCCAGATAAATGCTGTTTTTTTCATCCTCTCTGTAAAGCTTGAGCCGTTCAATGATACACTTTTTTTCTTCCTTGGTAAATATCCATTCATTAAAAAAATCAACCCGGATATCTTCATCCGGAGGTTGAATGATTGTTCGACTAACCCACAGCGGATCTCCGACAGGAGTTTCTCTTCCGAAAGCGTTTGCTTTTGATTTTTTTGTTTTGATATTGGGAAACCCAAAATGTGCACCCTCAGCCTCAATAAAAAGCTTTTTCTTGTCAAACGCGATTAATTTTTGAATGAAAGGATAGATAATCTTTTTGTAACATAAGGTGACCACCAACCGGCATAACTCGTTTGTCCAATGCTGAATGATTCCGGAAAAGCCCGATTGAGAAACCGGAAATTTGTCTGATAGCCTCAGTTGTATTTCGAACATGCCCACGGTATTGTCGAGTAAAGTGAACTGCGCAGAATCTGCATCATACGCTATGAGACCGGCTTGTTCGCGGGTCAGATATTGCTTGTCGGCCTGCTGAATAGCCTCGCCAATGATTCCATTAATTAACGCTGACTGTGTAAACCTGACTACTTCCTCTTTGAGCAAATGAGAATCCTGATCAATGACCTTATAACGTAAATGCTCCTGCTTGCTCGCGTGTAAAAGCATTACCGTTTCTTTCTCTGAAACAGATAGTTTCCTGGCTGCTGCATCCCAAAAGGTTTTATACTCTGGGTCATCTGCAAAATTGGAGGTTTTCAAACCAAAGCAGGTATGAAACGGTGCGATCAGATAAAGGTGCATGGACAAAAGGTATCAGATGGTTTTAAACAAAAATAGTGATTAATTATTCATTGGATAACGAACCTATAAACTAATTTTAAACGAAACCCCTATTTTTGTGAAGGAGATTTAGGGAACCATGGCAAAAAAGTTCAAAGATTATTTCGATGCAGATTGCGCCAGCCTTTTGGCAGGAAAGATAAAACAGGAATGGCCTGCATTCGATAGCAATGCTTTTATAGCAACAATAGAAAAGGGGTTGCGTAATAAAGAGTTCCTGCAGCGGCAGGATCTGTTTGTAGACGCCTTTGAGCAATTTCTGCCTTTGACCTACAAGGAAATCATCGCCCTGTTCCATGATATTTTAGGGCCTGAGCTAATAACCTCTGAGGGAATGTTTACGCATGGATGGTGGCTCTGGCCCGTTGGAAGATATGTTGAACGGCACGGCACAGCTGACTTCAACACATCGGTTGCCTTTATCCGCGAACTGACCAAACGCTTTACAGGGGAGTTTGCCATGCGCCCGCTCATCGAAAAATACCCGGAGCAGGCGATGGAGGTGTTAAAAAAATGGAGCACAGATGACAATGTGCATGTAAGGCGGCTGGCCAGCGAATGCATGCGGATCCGGCTGCCCTGGGCACGCAAATCGTTTGCTGCCCTTGCTGACTTTGCAAGCTACAAACAGGTGCTGACCAATCTCAAATCAGACCCGGAGAAATTTGTACAGAAAAGCGTGGGCAACAACCTGAACGACTTGATGAAAGAGGATCCTGGCAAAGCCCGGGAGATCATTTCCGAATGGCAAAATGATAATCCATCCAAAGAAACATTGTGGATCATTAAACACGGACTAAGAAACGAGCGGAAAACACCATG
>SKTA01000201.1 GCA_007122745.1 Bacteroidales bacterium | reverse complement strand
GGGTGTGTTATGCGTCTCAGCGGTTGCATTGATACTCGAATACCGGGTGTGTTATGCGTCTCAGCGGTTGCATTGATACTCGAATACCGGGTGTGTTATGCGTCTCAGCGGTTGCATTGATCCACAAATATTGGGTTTGTGCCTTTTGTGACGCGGGGTATTGCCCGATGGAAAACGTGAAGATGGGAAAATTTGATGATGCTGGAAAACCGATCCTTAAAGAAACAAAATGATCTATTGCCCATTTTTTTTGCAACTGTCCCGGCTGTACGGGAAATTTGCACAAATTGGACAGCTCAAGCGCTGGCCTACGAATTTTCTCGTTGTAAAACAGGCAGCCCGGCCAAGTCCGGCCTGCATATTTTTATTTTTCCTTAGAGCTTAGAGCGATTTTTTTATCGTAAACGAGGATCCTACTCCTTCAACACGGTGGCAGGATTGATCCGGATGGTCTGAAGCGACTGGATCCAGACGGTTATAAGGGTGGTGGCGATCACGAGCCCCAAAGAAAACGCTATTGAAGCGAGTGATATGGTTACCCTGGTGGCGAATTGGGTGAGCCAGTTGTCGAGCCAGTAATAGTTAACCGGGAAGATCAGTACTGAAGCAATCAATATCAAAACAAGATAATTACCAAAAAGCATCCTGAAAATCGTTCCCGGTGATGCTCCAAAAGTTTTCCGAATGGCAATTTCCTTCTGACGTTGTTGCGCGGTATATGCCGCTACACTCATAATACCCAGAAGTGTGATGAGGAGCGCCAGGCCGGAAAACATGGTAAAGACAATTCCAAAGCTGCGTTCATCATCATTATTAGCCCTGTAATGGTCTTCCATCCAGAAGGTGTACAAAGGCAGACGCGGGAAATAAGAAACATATATATTTTCCAGACGGTTTAGTGTTTGATAAGGTTTGCCACCTGCCAGATGAAAGCTGATATAGCCATTGTTATGTCCGGGTGCCATGTAAATCAACGGTTCAAGCACCATCTTGGGAGACACCTGGTGCATGTCGGCCACGACACCGATAACCTGAAAGGTAAAAGGTCCGCGGAAGATCCTTTTGCCAATGGCTTCGGCCGGTGATGATAATCCAAAATTCCTTACCGAGGTTTCATTCAGGATCACTTTGGCGGAATCGATGGCAGATATTCCCGAAAATAACTCTCCTGACAGCAACGGTATGCCGTAAACATCAAAATAGGAGGCCTCTGCGTATAGCAGTCTAAGGTTACGCGACTCATCTTCATCCTGGCCTTCAAGCCTTAAGCCGCCAATGTTGTGATCCACTTGATTGCCGGGCACGACAGTCGAAAAACCAAATTGCTTAACGGCCGGTATGGCAGCAAGTTCATTCCTAAACGATTGGTAGGCGATGTTATTTAAAGAGTCATTAAACAAAGGCAATTTCATCACCATGATATCTTCAGACCGAAATCCTTGCTCATGGCCAGAGATATAATGATACTGACGAAATATTGTTAAGCTTGAAAGGATCAATCCAATGGCCAGGGCAAATTGAACGGTAAGCATTACCTTTCGGGCAACACCCCTGCCCTTTACACTATATGTAAGCCCTTTAATTTCACGAACCAGACTTTCTTTATTTAGTGATACAGAAGAATGAATCAGTGCAGTAATTGTACCTATAACAAACACTGCCGCACAAATCATATAGATCCAGCTATGTTGCCAAACAGGTGATATAGGGGGCACATTGGCAAACCTGGAGAAATAGGGAGAAGATACCTCAACAATGATCAACGCCATCACAATCGCCATCAAACTAACAATTGCAGATTCACTCATATAGAATATCCTAATCTGACGCGGAGAAGCTCCATTGACCTGTCTGATAGCAGTTTCCCTTGTACGTTTAAGAATTTTAATGGATGAAAGGTTGAAGTAATTGGCCCAGGCAATAATCAGAATGAACCAGGCAATGATACTCAGCATCAGGGTAGCTGTATAACTGCCATTATTGCTGATCTCGTGATGGTAATTGGAGTGCAGGTGGATGTCTTGTATTGGCTGCAATTCTATTTGCATATGGAACTGTCGTTCCTGCAATTCCTGAGCATACACCTCATTAATGATCTCCTGTATCATCGCATTTATATCGACCGGGTTAACCCCTTCCGCCAGTCGCAGATAATTATAAAAGGCACTCATGAAATGGCCACTTTCAAAAGCAGCAGGATAAGCGTTGCGCATCACCTCCATCGACAAAAAACCATCCGCCTTAAAATGGGAATTTCGGGGAATGTCTTTGAATACGGCCGACACTTCATAGTTTATATCATGGCTCAGATAAAGCAATTGGCCGATCGGGTCTTCATCTCGGAAAAAATTTTTCGCCAGACTCTCTGAAATGATGATTTGCTCGGGCCGGTCAAGGGCATTGGCTGCCTGTCCATGAATAATCTCCAGCCCAAGCAGGTCGATCATTGCAGTTTCGGCAGAGAAAAACCCTTTGTTATGGTTGTAATTATCGTTGTAAAGAAACATCGCGTCAATTTTGTAAGCCATGCCAATCCGCTCAATCTGGGGCAGGCGGTCAGACAGGATGCGTCCGATGGTCGGAGTGGCGGAGGCAAACCGGATGTGTTCACCATTCTCCGTGGTGCGGGCATAGTTCAGTCTGTAGGTACGTTCACTGTGAGCCTGATGGGTATCAAAACTTCTATGATAGATAACATAGTGGGTGATCACCAGGCAGGCGGCCAACCCAATGGCCAGACCAAAAATATTGATGGCGTAAAACAAGGGGTTTTTCCCAATGCTACGCCACGCGATGCAGAAATTATATCTTAACATGGTTGCAATAATTATTAATAAATCTCATACAAGACAATATTCATACCAGTATTTATTAATTGCTTACTATCAAAACAGAAGGTATTTTCTATATAATGGCATATGTCCTAAATCGGACGGTGGTGTTCGGTAAGGGACAATGGAAGGATTAAAAGGGTTGAGGGTTGAGGGTTGAGGGTTGAGGGTTGAGGGTTGAGGGTTGAGGGTTGAGGGTTGAGGGTTGAGGG
>SKTA01000241.1 GCA_007122745.1 Bacteroidales bacterium | reverse complement strand
TTGAGGTTGAGGTTGAGGTTAAGATTAAGGTTAAGGTTGAGGTTGAGATTTGAGTCTTAACCTTAACCTCAACCTTAACGCTATATTAATTATCTCTTGATGAATCTGGTGGTTTGTTGTCCTGCAGGACCTTGAACCCTGACAAAATAGATGCCGTTGTTTAGTCCGGAAACATCCAGGCTTACCAGCTGAGAACCTGCAACACCGGATAGGTTACGGCTTTGTACGACCCTGCCGTCAGCGCTGAGGATTGAAATGTGTGTGTAACCGGAATCATCGGGCAGTTCCAAATTGATCAGATTGGAAGCGGGATTGGGGTATACCTTGATGTCAAATGCGGGTAAATCCACAACTGGTGCATCGGTAGAGTCATCACCATATACATAGGTGAAATGCAACAGGGGATTCAGCCCACGTTTATATTCATCCCGTGTCGCATTATAAAGGATGGATTTGATGGAGCCATCCTCATGGTATTCCATATCAAGCTGAAAACCGTCAACCATCAGCCACTCATAGCCGTCGTGGATGCTAAACATGTCTAAAGTAACGTTTCCCAGATGGTCGTAGGCGTAATCCATCTTGACGTCCGGTTGCCAGACTCCTTCATCAGCATCTCCATACCAATCCTCTATCAGTCTAAACAAAGGAAGACCGTTTTCTTCATATTCTGCAGTCATGCGCATGTAATTGATCCATTCCACATCCTCATCACTTTTCCAGTCATCATCAATCAGGTCGGCATCTGCCATTACGTGCACAAAGGTGAACAACATGCGACTAAAGTCAAACCACTCAAATTCAACATATTTAAGTTCGAGAACCCATTCCTCATCAAACCAGTTCCAAACGTACGAGTACCCCTGCTGCCACATGTTGTTTTCACAGAGATCCATCACAACACGGTAAACTTTTTCCCAGCTATCATCCCAGTCGTCGTAGTAATATTCGATGATCTCCACGATGACATCCTGCTCATTCAGAATAAACTCCTCCTTATATACCTGGGTCCACTCATCCATAAAAAAGTCTTCCCATATACGCAATGTCAGGGCACCATTATCATTATATTCTTCCACGGCGCGAAATCCAAAGAGTATGTACCATTCCTCAGTGTCATAGTCATACAGATATATAATATCAGAAATGATCTCTCCCAGGTCATTATATTGTTCTTCAAAGGCGAGAATGGGTAACCATTCCGTACCATCATAAAGATACGTTTCCAGTCGTTCCGGACGTCCTTGATCATCGTAAACTGCAATATTTTTCAGCTCCAGTTCATAATCAGTGTCATCATAATACCATTGTTCCATTTCATCAATGATGGTTGACGTGCCCTGATAGAATGGAACCTCTTTCATAAAGGGTTCCCAGGTACCATCCTTGGTTTCGAACGATTTCACAATGATGGTATCCGCCCTGGCACTGTTCCGGACAAAGATGGCGCCAAAATCAAGCGTTCCAAGCATTCCAAATGCCTTGGTCTCGGCTTCGCGTTCAACGGGTGGTCTGAGCAGATCCGTCCTGGTAGTGTGTTTTCTCTCCTTTGCAGAAGGAATAACCTGGCTGCCGTAGCCAGGTAGCATGATGCATGCCAGCAATAATGTCAGTAAACTTGTTTTCATGGGTTTAAAGAAATTAGATTAATAATTAGTAAGAAAATGTTTGTTTAGCATTCGAATATGGTTGCAATAAATGCGTCAACATATTTTTGCAATCAAAATATATGCCAATTGAATGGAAAAGAAAAAAAAAGTTAAATATTCTTTTTTGTGGTATCAATTAACTGCTGCTGCTTAAAGGGTTTTCTCGCGATTCGTGGGGGATGGCAAAGTAAAAAGTGGTTCCATTTCCCGGCTCCGACTCCAGCCAGATCCGCCCGTGCAGCAAGTCGAGGTAAGCCCGAACAATCGACAATCCCAGCCCGGTACCTTCGTGCTTCCTTGCAAGCCCCAGGTCAGCCTGCACAAAGCGTTCAAAAACAGCTTCCTGTTTGTCGTGAGGGATTCCAATACCGGTGTCCTTCACATAAAAAACAATCTCATCATCCTGCAGAAAGTTACCAAATTCAACCACACCGGTGTTGGTAAATTTAATGGCATTGTTGATCAAATTGATCATGATCCCTTCAAGCTTGTGCCGGTCGGTTACAATTTTTGGCAATGTTGATGGGATTTTCTCTGATTTCCTGAAAGACAGACCCTTTTCACGGACCTGGGGCAAAAACAAGTTGTACTGGTCCATCATAAGCTCAGATAAATTTACCTCTTCCCGCTGGACTTCAACCTGTCCGGCCTCAATCTTAGATAACTCCATGATGTCGTTGATCGTATCAAGCAACCTTTGTCCGCTTTTGTTCACGATCTCAATGTACTCAGAGCGCTGCCCCTCGTTCAGCATGGGCTCCCTAAGCAACGATAAGAACCCCAAAATCGCATTCATGGGAGTTCGGATCTCATGACTTACATTCGCCAGGAAGGCAGACTTCAGACGGTCGCTCTCCTCAGCCTTTTCTTTTGCTTTTACCAGGCTTTGTTCAATCTTTACCGTTTTGATCGCATCGGTAATGATGTTAGCCAAAATACGGAGGAAGTCAACCTGATAATTGGTCCACCGTTTCTTACCTCTAACAGCATCAAAACCAAAAAACCCGGAAATATGTCCATAGGCATCATGAACAGGCAAGGTTAGTAAAGATTGGATTCCCTGCCGCGTAAACTCCAGTTTTTCCTTTTGCGCTGCATCGGGCAACAAGCTCACGTCAGGAATATGCACAGCCTTTCGTTTAAAGATCTGATCGCTCCACCATGGCAGCCCCGAAACCGCAAAGTTTTGCATGCTGTTTATTTGCGGCTCAATCCCTTCATCACACCACTCATGGGTATTGGTCATGACCTTATGGTCTTCAGAGAAAAGGAAAAGATAACTCCTGTCTACTTCAAAGAACTCCCCCATCTCCTGCAGCATGAAATCAATCCTATGATCAAATGTAGCATTTGTAATGCCAACAAACTCAGATGATATCCTGGCGATCATCTGCT
>SKTA01000149.1 GCA_007122745.1 Bacteroidales bacterium | reverse complement strand
AGTCTGTGGCGGCACGCAGTACGCCGCGCTCCAGAATATCTGAGAGGTCGGGTACCTTGTGTATCTCTTCTTCCATTACAAAACCGCTGTCCGTTTTAAAGTTCCGGACAGTGATCATTCCAAACATAAGCAGTATGGGAATGGCAACGAATAGAAGAATTCTTTTTCGTTGATTGATCATGAAATATCAATTTCGTGCATAAAAAAGTCTGCAAAGGTACAAATATTTTTTAATATAAAATTATTTTTTTATTTTTTTTATTATACTGATAATATGATGTTTATATGCTTTGCTCTATTTGTTCTTGATGCTTTAATACTTATTTATACGTTTATTTAATTGAAATGTTACTGATACCTGTTCTCAGATCAGAGCACCAGTGAAGAATCTGTTAGCTAGCTGAGGGATTCTTCGCTGGTGCGTATTTGTAATCCGTATGCCACTGGCAGTGGTTATGTCTGGTTTTGGACAGCCCAAGTGCTGTCCTTACCCCTGTTGTCAAAACTGCCTCAGCTCTCAGTTCCCAGATCCCAGTCCCCAACTCTCAGATCTTCCTTTCGAGCTTTGAGCTTTTTTATCGATCATCGAAAATCGATAATCGAACATGCCACATTCTTGCAAAATGACGCTTATGCTTGGTCATTTTAAAAAAATAAGGTAGGTTTGTTGTATAGGATTTCAAATGCTTTATTCAACCATTTATGTATTTTCAGGATGTCATTGGCCAAGAGCTCATCATAAAAAGGCTCATTTCAAACATTAAAAACCAACGCATTAGTCATGCCCAGCTTTTTTTGGGCCAACAGGGCAATGGCACATTGGCTTTGGCACTGGCTTATGCACGCTTCGTGCAATGTCGCAACAAAGGTGACCTTGATGCTTGCGGAACCTGCCCATCCTGTTTGAAATTTAATAAATATGAGCATCCTGACCTCCATTTTATTTTTCCATCGGCACCAAACAAGGAGCATAAAGAGAAGGTAAGCAGCAAGCTGTTTTTGTCGGACTGGCGAAAAAAGATCAGCCAGACGCCCTATTTTGAATATTTTGACTGGCTGGAAGCGCTTGGAATTGAAAACAAACAAGCAATCATAAATGCTGAGGACTGCAACGACATCATCAGGAATTTAGGATTAAAGGCTTATGAGAGCCCCTATAAGATCGTAGTGATGTATATGATCGAAAAGCTTTCCTACCAGGCAGCACCCAAGTTGCTGAAAATTCTGGAAGAACCACCTGAAGGGACTTTATTTCTTCTGATTTCGGAGAACAAAGAGCGGATCATCAATACCATCTTGTCCCGTACACAGATCCTTAAGGTGCCGCTTCCCGGCGAGGAAGCAGTAAAAAAAGCTTTGACAGAAAAGCACACGATGGATGCAGACACCGCTGCGCAAATCGCATTTATATCGGGAGGCTTATATACTGAGGCACTGAAACTGGTCAAAGAGGGAGATGAACACCTTGCTGACTTTAACTCATTTCGGGAATGGATGCGGTTATGTTATAAAAATGAAGCGGGAAACATTCTGAAATGGGTGGAAAAAACAGCACAGGCCGGCAGGGAGAAACAAAAATCCTTTTGTCAGTATGGTTTGCGCATTTTCAGAATGTGCCTTTTGCACAATTATAATGCCAATGATCTGATTAGGTTTAAGGGAGAAGAGCTTGATTTCCTCAGCAAGTTCTCCCGTTTCATCCATCACAATAACGCCATTGCCATTGTAGAGGCTTTCAACGAAGCCATCTTTCATATTGAGCGAAATGCCAATCCAAAGATCCTGTTTGCAGACCTGTCATTTAAACTTCACAGGCTAATGCATGTTAAAACTGGATAAACCGGAAGAATTTCGTAAATTTGTAAGTCATAATATTTCTGTTTTGGAAAAGGATAAACAACAAGCATTTTTATCAAGGGGATGTCATTGTGCACCTCAGCCACACACGCGCCAGCTGGATGTTTTTCGGCATTCATGTAACAAATTGGATGCTTTCGACTGGCTGAAGAACATCAAGACTCCCGACACATTTCCCCCTTCCAGCTTTGTTGAGGTGCGCTTTAAAAACAGCCGCAAGGAGTTTTTTACTGCGCCTCCGGAACTGGATCTCAGAACCGGTGACATTGTTGCTGTCGAGGCTTCTCCGGGTCACGACATCGGCATTGTTACCCTGACAGGTGAAGTGGTCAGGTTGCAAATGAAATCAAAAAAGGTGCAACCAGGCAGCAATGATTTTAAAAGGGTTTACAGAAAAGCAAAAGTTTCTGACATTGAAAAATGGGTCACTGCAGTTAAACAGGAAGACAGCACGATGTTCCGGTCGCGCGAAATTGCAGGCGCGCTGAATCTGGAGATGAAGATCAGCGATGTGGAGTATCAGGGAGATCGCACCAAGGCCATTTTTTATTATACTGCCGACGACAGGGTTGATTTTCGTGAGCTGATCCGTGATCTGGCTGATGCCTTTGGTGTCCGGATAGAGATGCGTCAGATCGGCATGCGTCAGGAGGCCAGCCGTCTGGGAGGGATCGGTTCATGTGGAAGAGAGCTCTGCTGTGCCACCTGGCTTACGAGGTTTCGGTCCGTTTCAACAAACAGTGCCCGCACACAACAGTTGTCACTGAACCCTCAAAAAATGGCAGGCCAGTGCAGCAAGCTGAAATGTTGCATCAACTATGAAAATGCCTGCTATGAAGATATCCTCAAAGACTTTCCCAACACGGAAGTTGAACTAAAAACCAAAGCCGGAACAGCCGTTTTCCAAAAGATGGATGTGCTTAATAAGCAAATTGGTTATTCCTACAAGGATAATCCCGGAAGGATCATCATGCTAGATATAGAGTGGGTAAAAGAGATCCAGAAACTGAACGCTGCAAAAAAAGAGCCTGATGAACTGATTGAAGAAAGTCCGGGTGGCGACATCCAACTGGAAAATGACCTGCAAAACAGAAATAGCGGATTAGAGGACAGCCTGACCCGTTTCGATAAACCACAAAGGAAATCCAAGGGGAAACGGCGCAAACGTAAGTCCAAAGGATCAAAAAAGCCCCCATCTAAGTAAATCTGATCTCATGAAAACCCGGAAGCAAACACCCTGGCTAATACTCTTATGCCTGCTATTCCTGTTTGCGTGTGAAACAACCGTGGTTTTTCAGCAACAAAAAGCCATTTATTCAGAAGGGTGGCATTACCGGGACACCATCATTTTTGAAGCGACAATTCATGATACCGTCGCCCTTCATTCAATGTATCTCGACATTCGTAATACTGTTGATTACAGGTATAGCAATCTGTTCGTTTTTCTTGATATTGAATTTCCGGATGGCAGGATTTTACGTGACACCATAGAATGCATTCTTGCAGACCGTCAGGGAAACTGGACAGGCAAAGGGTTCGGAAAAATGCGAACAAACCGTTTCTTGTTTCGTGATGATATCTGGTTTCCTCAACAGGGTGTTTATACATTCAGGATTTTTCAGGGTATGCGTGAAGATCGGTTACAGGGGATTTCTGATGTTGGCATACGTATTGATAAAAAATAATAAAGCCCCGACTGCAACGTTTAATATTTGATAACAGAGGCTCCTCATGACAGGAAAAGTCAAAAAACATAGAAAGTATACATTGGTTTTCTGGCTGTTGTATGCCATGCCCATTGTATTTGCTGTTCTGCTTTTCACCAGTATTTCAATGGGCTTCTGGGGTTTTATGCCCTCCTTTGAAGAGCTTGAAAACCCAAGAAGCAACCTTGCCAGTGAAATATATTCGGCCGATGGTGAACTGTTGGGAACATTTTTCATCCACAACCGTTCCAACGTGAATTATAGCGACATCTCCCCGAATATGATCAACGCACTGCTTGCCACGGAAGACATCCGTTTTCATTATCACTCCGGGGTAGACATCAGAAGTATATTCCGTGTGCTTATCAGGAACATTATCGGCGGTCGGCGCAGTGCCGGAGGTGGAAGCACCCTTAGCCAACAGCTGGCAAAAAACCTGTTTCCACGCCAGGAAAATCCTTCCACGACAGAAATTGTAATCATCAAACTCAAAGAATGGGTCACCGCGGCCAAGCTTGAGCACAACTATACCAAGGAGGAGATCATCGCCATGTATCTCAATACGGTCGACTTTGGAAGTCATGCTTTTGGCGTGAAGCTGGCAGCAAAAACATATTTCAACACCACCTCTGAAGAGCTGAAGATTGAAGAGGCTGCGCTGCTGGTAGGCCTGCTGAAAGCTCCCTCCTGGTATCACCCGGTAAGAAATCCAGAAAGGGCACTCAGCCGACGCCAGATCGTACTTACTCAGATGGCCCGTTACCAATACATTTCCGTCGAAGAACTTGACTCCCTTATGGCTTTGCCGCTGGACATGTCTGACTTTCAGATCCAGGACCATCATACAGGCATTGCCACCTACTTTCGCGAGTATTTGCGCACTGAGCTCACACAATGGAGCCGCTCAAGATTCAAGCCGGATGGTTCCAATTACGACATTTACAGGGATGGGCTGAAAATCCATACCACAATCGACGCCAGGATGCAACGTCATGCAGAGGAGGCCGTGGAAACACACATGGCAAACTATCTGCAACCTGAGTTTTTCAGACATTGGGAGGGTTATAGCAACGCCCCTTATGATACCAATATTTCTGACAGCATTGTTGACCAACTAATCATTAACACCATCAGACGTTCTGACAGATACAGGAGCCTCCGACGATCCGGATTGCCAGAAGATTCCATCATGGAAGTATTCCGCGAACCCAGGCCTATGCGTGTCTTCTCCTGGCAGGGAAACATTGACACCATCATGACGCCCCTCGATTCAATCTGGCACTACAAGCACTTCCTGAATGCCGGTTTTATGGCGGTTGAACCACAGACCGGACATGTAAAAGCCTATGTAGGGGGGAATAACTTCCGTCATTTCAAATACGATCACGTAACGGGAAGCCGACGACAGGTAGGTTCTGTATTTAAGCCTTTCCTTTATACCCTTGCCATGCAGGAAGGGGAGTTCGGCCCATGCACAAAAGTTCCAAACACACCTGTAACCTTCGAGCTGTGGAACGATTCGCTGTGGACCCCTCAAAATTCAAGCAGCGACAGAGAGGGTGAAATGGTCACCCTTCAGTGGGCCCTCGCCAACTCGGTAAACTACATCTCCGCTTTCCTGATGCGACGATACTCCCCGGAAGCAGTGATCCGGCTTGTAAGGAGAATGGGGGTCAAAAGCCATATTCCTGCAGTATATGCCATCTCATTGGGAACCCCGGATCTGTCAGTATACGAGATTGTAGGCGCCAACGCAACTTATGCCAATAAAGGGGTATACATTGAACCCACCTTTGTAACAAGAATAGAAGACCAAAGTGGTAACCTGGTTGAAGCTTTCGTTCCCCACCGCGAAGAGGCGATGAGCGAAGAAACCGCCTGGCTGATGCTGGAGCTTATGAAAGGGGTGGTGTCGGAAGGAACTGGACGAAGGCTAAGATGGCGTTATGGATTTACACACCCCATTGCAGGCAAAACCGGAACCACACAAAGCAACTCCGACGGCTGGTTTGTTGGCATCACCCCCGATATTGTTGCTGCCGCATGGGTCGGTGGAGAAGACCGCAGCATTCGCTTCCGTGACTTAAGCCTGGGACAGGGGGCCAATACGGCACTTCCCATCTGGGCAGAGTTCATGACACGCGTATATGCCGATAAAACACTCAATGTCAGCAAGGAAGACTTTGAACTGCCTTTGCATCCTCCGACAATAGAAACAGACTGTTCAAAAATCGAACAAGAGGAAACGCCAAGGGATTATTTCAGAAGAGACATTTTCTGAACAAAATGCATGTGCCAAAAACCATACTTAATAATAAATGACTACATCCAGAATATTTTTATTCCTTTTATTTCTGACATCCAGCCTTGAAATGCTTGCCGGACAAAATAACGGCCAGTACGACATAGCCGTTGGCCAATGGCGCCACCACCTTCCAAACAATACCATCATAAAAGTGGAAGAAACCCAAAATGGCATCATCAGCGCAACACCCTACGGACTGATCATTTTTGACAGTAGGGATAACAGCGTTTCACGCATCAACAAAGTGGATGGCCTTACCGACTTTGATATCTCCACGATAGCCTGGGATGCAAAAAGGGATATCATCATCATCGGATATGAAAACGGCAATATCGACGCCATCATCAATAAAAACTTTTACAACATTACTGATATATTGCAGGCAACAATCCTTGGCTCCAAAAGAATCAACCGCATTATCATTGATGATGACAGGGCTTTGCTTGCTTGCAACTTCGGCATTGTTCACTTGAACCTTGATGATTTACTCATTTATGACACCTGGTATATCGGGCCTTTCGGAAGCATGGTGCAGGTTTATGACCTGCTGATTACAAATGAAATGCTTTATGCAGCAACTAACGCAGGTTTGATGACAACAAGCACCGATACACCGAACCCCGCAGATTACCGCCAGTGGGAAAAAATTTCCGTGACAGGCAATAGCAATGAGGTTTTTAACCTGCTGGCCTTTCATGACAACAAACTTTTTGTAAACCGCACCGACCAGCAGCAAGATATCCTTTATTATTTTGAAGGGAACGAATGGTTCCCGTTTATGCCTGCCCCGGAACCTGAACTGGAAGAAACAAGGATACTCAGGGCCAGTGGCAACCGACTTATTTTGGCACACGACAATGTTTTACGTGTATATGATGCCAACATGACGCAGGTTGAATCCATTACCAGCTACAATCCCGGTTCAGTAAGAGCTTTCGATGCATTATATGACTCCAGCGATCAGCTTTGGATCGGCGACCGTCGGCAGGGGCTGGTTCGTCAGCACGGTCCAAATAATTTTGAAAAAATCATCTTGCCGGGGCCACCTTATTCAAATGTATTCGGATTGGCAATCGGCGGTGGAAGATTATGGGTCGCTCCCGGAGCTGTATCCTATGCAGGGGTGAATAGCTGGAATCAAAATGGCGTTTTTCTTTTTGAGGAAGGTCAGTGGCACACTTTTAACAGGTTGGGCTTTCCTCCATTGCAGGATATTGCTGATATTTTCAGTATCACCGTACATCCCGGGGATAACCGAAAAGCCTATGCAGCAACCTGGTATGGCGGCCTGGTGGAACTCAATCCTGAAGGTGTGGTAACTGTTTACAATGAAGAAAACAGCACCCTGCAAAAAAGAGCCGGCTTTGAAGACAGACTCCGCGTTGGAGGGACAGCAGTAGATCGCGACGGAAACTTGTGGGTCACCAATTCTGAGGTGGACAAACCCCTTTCGGTAATGAAACCAAATGGCGATTGGATGGCCTTTGGAAGTAACGGTGCTGTTGGCCCACAAATGCTGGTAAGGGAGATCATCATCGACAATAGCAATCAGAAATGGGTCAACCTGCCAAGAAACGGCATCTATGTTTTCAGGGAAAACACACTGGAAAATGCCCAAAATTTTGAAGCCCGTCGCCTTACTTCCCAGATTAACAATGGCGGTCTGCCAAGCAACCATGTTCACAGTATCGCCATCGATCACAGCGGTTATGTCTGGGTAGGAACTTCCGAGGGGGTGGGTGTTTTTTATTCACCACACCTTGCCTTCTCAGGAGATGGATTCAACGCACAGCGCATCATAGTTGAGCAGGAGGACGGCTTTGCAGGCTACCTGCTCGAAACCGAAACCGTTAAGGCCATCACCGTGGATGGTTCCAATAAAAAATGGTTCGGCACAGAACGATCAGGAGCATTTCTCCTTTCTGCCGACGGCCGCGAAACCATCTTTAATTTCAATAAAGAAAACAGCCCGCTCCCATCAAACAACATTCTGGATATTACCATCAACGGGCAAAACGGAGAGGTCTTCTTTGCCACCGACCGCGGACTGGTTTCCTACCGTGGTTTTGCCACAGAAGCCACCACAAGACATACCAACGTCTATGCCTTCCCAAACCCGGTTCGGTCAGGTTATGCAGGCTATATATCCATCAAAGGCCTGGTGAGAAACGCAAATGTGAAGATTACCGACATTAACGGCAACCTGATCTGGGAAACCATTGCAGAAGGGGGACAAGCCGTTTGGAACGGACAGGACCTATTCGGACGCCGCCCGGCCACAGGGGTATACCTCGTGTTCTCCACTAACGATGATGGCGAAGAAACCATGGTTACTAAAATCATGTTCAACAGGTAAGGATCAACTCAAAGCCAACAAAAGGAAATTAACTGTTTTTGGTCTTATGATCACGAAAACAACCGGCATCATATTTCATAGTTTCAAGTATAGCGAAACAAGCATCATTGCCAGGGTTTTTACAAAAGACCTTGGCTTGCAATCATATATCGTGCCGGGGGTCAGAAAACAAAAATCAAAGATCAAACAAAACCTTTTCCAGCCACTGTCGATTCTGGAACTGGTTGTATACCACAAAGAACGTGGGGGATTACAGCATATCCGCGAAATCAGTTGTCCCAGACCGTTTGACACCATCCCATACGACATTGCCAAAAGCTCCATTGCCATATTTCTGGCTGAGATGCTGCATCACTCCCTCAAAAACCATGAGCCCAACCCACCCCTTTTTACCTTCATCCATGATGCCGTGAAACAGCTCGATGCAGCAAAGGGCAGGGTTGCCGACTTCCACCTGGTTTTTCTCCTGGAGCTTAGTCGCTTTCTCGGATTTCAGCCCCGCAACAATTATGAAAAAAACAACTGCGTGTTCAATTTAAGGGAGGGGTTTTTCCAACCCATGTCGCACCGGATGGAATCGGTCATCGACAAAAACACCAGCAGGTATTTCCACGAAGTAATTACTACAAAAATGGAAGATGCCGCATCACTGACGATACCTAAAGAGCTCCGCAAGCAGTTGTTGCATATCGCCATTGATTTTTACAGGTATCATCTTGACGGGATGCAAGAGATAAAGTCTCATACCATCCTGGAAATGGTATTAAATGATTAGTTCATTTTCGCTTTCGCGTGATGATGGTTTATCGCAATTGCAATACCACGGATGATTTTCCCGGAATCTGCCAGGTGTCAAAGCCATTGTAAACCCTTCCGGAAAGCACATCTTCTGCCTGGTTGTACCCCTCCCATCCTTCATGAAAGCGATTTAGATCAAGCATTTTTTCCGCATCATTGTTGTTAAGGACCACCATGATGGTGTCTGTTCCATCATAACGGAAATACACATAAATGTCGTTTTCCGGAACATATTGAAGCAACCATCCGTAATGAAGGACAGGCGTATCTTTCCTGAAATTAAGCAATGCAGAGATGTGGTCGAAGATCAGGTTTTGTTCATTGGTACGGCCTTCCCTGGTAAAGGCGTTGACAGGGTCACCGGGCCACCCGCCCGGGAAGTTGGTTCGCAGCTCACCATGGCCATCATGCTCAAAGGCAGACTCCAGCAATTCTGTTCCCGTATACACCTGGGGGATGCCACGGGTTGTAAAAATAAAGGTAAGCGCCATTTTAAGGTGCTCAAGGTCTTCTCCTACGCGGGTAAAAATGCGGTCGGTATCGTGATTGTCTCCAAAAACCACAAGATTATAAGGATCAGGATACAGAAAATCCTGCGCCAGCGTGTTATAGAGCCTCATCAGGCCGGTGGACCACCCCTCCTCCTCCGTGAATGCCTGTCCAATGGCGTCATACAGGGCAAAATCAAACACCGACGGGAAGTTTGAGTTGTATCCGTCGTGGTTGTGATGCCCTCCCTGATAGTATTTTACCATGGCCGGAACACCCATCCAGGCCTCGCCAATGAGCATGAAATATGGATACTCTGAACGCACATATTCCGCCCAGTCGGACATAAAAAACCGGTCGGCATAAGGTTGCGTGTCCATCCTGATTCCCTGTATTCCACTATACTCAATCCACCAAACCGCGTTTTGCTTCAGATAATGTGCCAGCAAACGGTTGTTCTGGTTCAGGTCGGGCATGTTGGTGTCAAACCAGCCATTAACCATCCGGTTGTAATCGTGTTTGGATCCGTGGGGATCAACGATCGTGGTCATCCGGTAAGTTGTTCGTGTAAAATCATCCCACTGATTGACCCAGTCTGGCGACGGAAGGTCCTCCATCCACCAGTGATGGTGTCCGCAGTGATTCAGGATCAAGTCTTTAATGATCTTAATCCCTTTGTCTTCTGCAGTGGCGACAAGGTTACGGTAATCTTCGTTGGTACCAAAGCGGGGGTCTATTTTGTAATAGTCGGTGGTTGCATAACCATGATAGCTGTACCGGGGCTGGTTGTTTTCGAGTACCGGATTCAGCCAGATGGCAGTAAAGCCCATGTCGGCAATGAAGTCAAGGTGTTTCTTTATGCCCGGAATATCACCACCATGCCGACCGGAAGGTTCATCCCGGTTGGCCTGTTCCAGCATGCCGGGCTGGTCATCGAGCGAAGGATCCCCATTGGCAAAGCGATCGGGCATCAACAGATACATCGCATCGGAGGCATTCAACCCCTCCCGGTAACGGGAGCCGGGTTCCCTTTCATTAAAAACAAAATCATATGCAAACTTTGTTTCACCGCCATACATAAAGCGCAAGGGATAAACACCAGGATCAGTAGTGGCAATGTCAAGATAAAGGAACAGGTAGTTCGGACTGGTCACGGAAACAGCCTCTTTAAGACGAATACCAGGATGATCGATCTTCACGGTTGTTCGGCCAATATCTTCACCATACACCATGATTTGCAGTTCATTATGATACATGTCTGACCACCAGAATGGGGGTTCGACACGTTCCGGTTGGTTTTGTGCTGCAACAATGTGGCTAACGGCCACCAATACAAATAAAAATGCCGTTGCAACCGATTTTGCAAGGGTCTTTGGGGTAAAAAAAGTATGCATGATTATATGATTACAGATGGATAATCGTTTTTTTAAAAATGTAAATTTACAAAAATCGTGCTAGATTCATTCAATGGCAAGCAGATCTCTGATCTCCTCGCTTACCTTTTTTCTTTTTGCCGGATTAAGGTCAAGCTGCTCCAGAATGGAGATATGCTCAAAAAGCTGCCTGCAAAGGACAATATCCTTTTCCAGGATGGTTTGTTTTTGTTTTTTATTAAGATGGGTAAGTACCGTGATGGGAAACAAACCTGTTTTTTCAATGAGGTCTTTCAGGCTCTCCTTTTTCGGATAGTCCCAACTTATCATCCTTAGTCCGACACACCGTCCGTAGTCCATTGCATCGCTTGTAAATCTTGTGTTGGTAAATATCCAACCGTGGAAGCTCCGTTTTTCCATTCCGGGAGTCGACTTCCAGCGTTGTTCAATATCTTTAAATCGAGACTGAATATACAGAGGCACCCGCACGTTGCAGTATTTACCCTGACTGT
>SKTA01000185.1 GCA_007122745.1 Bacteroidales bacterium | reverse complement strand
GTCCGCAGATCTCCGAGATCTGTTTCATGTAATCTTCAACCATGTCGGGCAATGCTATGTAGAATGGATTGGCTGCTTCCCTTGACTGGAAATAGATGTCGGGGTTTTGTGCGGTACCTCTTGTAACTGGGTTTTCGGGGTTGAGCGCCCTGTTCCTGAATTCGCGCAGAGCGTTCATGTCGAGCAACTTCTCGAGGTCTTCCTGCTGGCATTCTTCTACCTTCTGCACCTCGTGGGAAGTCCTGAAACCGTCGAAGAAATGTAGGAAGGGCACTCTTGACTTAATTGCGGCAAGATGCGCGATCGGGGCAATGTCCATGATCTCCTGTACGCTACCTGTAGCAAGCATGGCGAAGCCTGTATGGCGCGTGCTCATCACGTCGGAATGGTCGCCAAATATGGAAAGGGCCTGTGCGGCCAGACTGCGTGCCGACACGTGCAATACGCCGGGCAACAGCTCGCCTGACATTTTATACATGTTGGGGATCATAAGCAATAAGCCTTGTGATGCAGTATATGTACTTACAAGCGAGCCCGATTGCAACGCACCGTGCATGGCACCGGCAGCACCGGCCTCCGACTGCATCTCAACCAGTTTCACCTCTTCACCAAAAATATTCTTCCGGCCATAAGCAGCCCACTCGTCAACATTCTCTGCCATGTTTGACGATGGCGTGATCGGATAAATTGCTGCTACCTCACTGAACATATAGGCCACATGGGCGGCCGCATGGTTCCCGTCGCAGGTAATGAACTTTTTCTTCTTTGTCATATGATTTGTATTTAAAACCTAAAATAACTTATTTTAAGACAGTTAGCTTCAAAAAACCAATTGCAAAAATAAGAAATATAATTCATCAAAAGTAATGAAAGAGTCTATTTATAACGATTTTATATAAGAAAACCGGTAGCGTTGTTAATCAAAAAACATCCACGAAAGTCCAAATACAAAGGTGGGTTGAGGCACTGGGTAGAAAGGAATCTGATAAACCGGAGGAGAGTCGGTAAACAGTCCGAGAAAGTGTTCAAGTTTTACAAAAAAACGGGTGCGACTGATCCTGGCATTCACAAAAACATCCACAATCAGGTCATGACCACTTTCAAAATCATCCTGAATATAAAACTGTCTGACAACCGGCATGTAAGCCATTGGTTTGTAAGGGGCGTTGTAACGCACATCGAAGCCTGTGTTCAGATGGAGGGCATCATCAAACATCCTGAAATCAGCAAAAAGGGAATGAAAAGAAGCAAAAGAGGGAAACCTCTCAAAGGTATCTTCACCGGTGTGTTGATAAATCAGTTTGTGTCGTGACCGGAACGGCGAAAAGTCAATGTTTCCCGATATAGCAGCCGTAAGAACGGGAAAAGAACCCTCATTTTGTGCGGGAAGTGCATTGGCATCCATGTAAAATGCGCGATTCATCAGATAATAATTCCCTTCAATATCCAGAAAGTCAGACAAAAAGCTGACACCCATTTTGAGGGTGCGCGATTTATCAAAATCATTGAACCAGCTTATGTAGTTTCCCCGGAAATGGTGCAAAAACCAGGGAGCTTTCTTTTCGGCATAATGTCCGGTAAAAACCAGCCTGGGGGGACCAGGACCGGGGTTGAAGCGCACATTGCCACCAAGGTCGACATCTCCGTTGTTATATCCGCCGGCAATATAATTCGCGGAGGCATCGAACGACAACAATCTTCCGGGATCTGATGCCAGCCGCACTCCATAACCCATCTGCGCAAAGCGGTTCTTGTGAAAACGATAGTCCTCCACCGAAAGTTCTCCATTGAAAAGTGGCTGATGTATCCGAACCAGCTTATGACTCACAGAAAATTCAACAAACAAAGGGGATTGTCCTTCGTGATGGGCATTGTGCATCCGGTTTGACCAGGCGATCTTATTACCAATCTCATGCACCAGGGTGGAATCAACTGTGAACAGCGGATTCGCGGGATTCTGATCGTAAAATACCGGGGTGGGTGATCCATCTTCATCAAAAAGAAATGCCGTACGCTTATAGTAAAACTGATGTCTGATCACACCGAAATTTAATCCGGACAACGTGTCATCATTTCCAAAATCAAGACGATAATACTGATGGATATTGAAACCCACATCGCGGTATCTGGATTCGGCACTATAGAGAAATACACTGTCGCGGGCTGCATCCTCTTCAAAGTTTAAGTGGTTGATCAGTCCACCACTCTCTTTATTAATGATCCTGTTCAGGGAAAAGGAACCCAAAATGCCGTAGTTGTCACCAGGCTGTACATCGACCCACAGCGCGATTGCCGCATTGCGGGAGGCAAGTCTGCTGTATGCCCCGGGAGAATTGACCGTTTGATACTGCAGGCCACCATACGCCTTTTCACCCAGGCGCTGATTGTGTTTGGCGTGAAAAAGCTGCCGGTTCCCGGACCCCGTGACGAAAAAGATGTCAGTAAAGACATATTCGGGACGGTAAAATCGTTAAGTTTGAAAATCCAGCAGATAACCTGAATACTTATTGTCAGCGAACAATGAAAAACCGGCATTCATGTCTGGCTTAAAAAAAAGGGATCTTGAAACATGACCGACGTTTCCCTTGCCGGCAAAAAACGGGGATCGCTCTTTTTCAAACAGGTCGTAGCGCTGAAAGCCGGCAATTGCGGTATACACCATGTTCTTTTTAAGGAATGGATTAAAAAGAATCTCTTGCGTAAACCAGGGGACAATAGACGTATCCGGTTCCGGCGCATGTGCCTTCGCCTCATAGCCGGCAAAGGAAATCAGTAAAATAAGCAGAATGGTTAGACTCATTCGGTGCATGGCAGCAACATATCTTTTTAAGACAGCTGTAAAGGTAAAAGAAATTGTTGTTTTTTTTTGTTAAAGAGATAGACGAAAGGTAGGCAGGCAACGTTTTTATTTAGTAGTTTTGAAATAAGGAGTAACGTCTGGCATAAAACGCATTATCCACAAATTATTTCAGAAATTCACTCAAATTATATCCTATATTATTAACAGCATAAAAATGTGTTGCGCAACAAACAGCTTCCAGTTTTTATGCCAGACAAAAGAG
>SKTA01000047.1 GCA_007122745.1 Bacteroidales bacterium | reverse complement strand
TCGGAATTTGCTCCCGTACAAAGTCCCTGTCGAGCCACCAGGGTGCATCCAGAAAAACGGAAATGCGTCCGTTTATATTTCGATCAGGGATTGGAGATGCAGAGGTACTTGCCCGAACTGTAACTGGAAATAATAAGAGAATGGCAATTGAAAAACTTAAAAGAGAGCTTATAAACCGGTTCATAAACATTGAAAAGTTAAGGTTAAGGTTAAGATTGAGGTTAAGATTGAGGTTGAGGTTAAGATTATTCCACCAGTAGGCACAGGGCTTGACCTGTGCACCGAAATATTTTTATGGTTGAGAGTTTATGATTGAGATTAAGATTAAGATTATTCCACCAGTAGGCACAGGGCTTGACCTGTGCACCGAAATATTTTTATGATTGAGGTCGCTAAACCCTAAACCCTCAACGCTTAACACCTGCACAATCTTTAACAAAGAACAATAAACAAAGAACAACGAACAACAATCATGCCTAAATCAGGAATTCGTTTTTACCTGTGGATGGGGGTCAGCGCTTCTGTTTCCCTGAAGAACAATACTGCATCATACCTGAGGGGAACAATGGTCTGCACAAACTGGTGTCTGTCGTTTGCAGGATTATACACCACACCAACTGCACGGTTTCCCAGCACCTGCATGAAAGGATCGTATGTCCGGTCGGTGTCATCGAAAACGAGGTAAAATGATGATTTGCCTGTTTGTTCCAGGATCCCTTCCAGGGTGTTTGATGGTGCCCCGGGAATCTGCATCCGCTCCATTGTGCTACCCCATTGGGCCCCCGCCTTTACCGTTCCGGTATAAGTTGTAAATCCGATAAGAAAAACTGCTTCCGGACCGTGTTGCTCGCGCGTAAGGTGGCCAATGTTTTCCTGTCCGCGCTGCATCATCTCCGTGAACCGTGCATCACCGATATGGGTATTGTGTGCCCAAACTATTCCTTGAGCATCTTCACCATAAAATTTGCGCAACCGGTTAACGGTCATGTTCATGTGTTGCACTCGGCTGTTCCACGATGATGCGTCGCGCCGGGTGATCGATTTCCGGTAAAATTTTTCGGCGTGCTTTACCACCAGGGCGTTCTGTTTTAACCAAAAATATGTGGATTCATCCAAATCCGCAAACATGTCTCGTTCATCACGAAGCAAAGCTACAACAGCAGCGGTTTCAGCCGTGCAATCGGGAGCTCCCCTGCCGACGGCCTGTGCATATTGCCAGCTATCCCTGTTGTATGGGTCAAAACATCTGTAATGGCGGTTGGCACGACGGTACAATTCCCTGTCGTGCGACTGAAGAAAATCCAGAACAGCATCAAGTGACCTCCATTCATCATAAACATCTTTTCCGTAAAAACCTGCCTTTTCTTCCGGACTCCTTCCATCATTATAGCTTCTTAGCCATTCGGCAAGTGCGATTACCTCCTCATTGCCCCACATCCACAAAGGCCATCTGTCAAGCCCTTCCAGAACTTCCCGGGCACTGCCTGCGGCTCCCGGCATGTCCTTTACATAACGGTTGAGCTCGTAAAGGCTGGCCCAGTCGCCTTCCACGGCGATGAAACGGAATCCGTGCTCCCCGATGAGGCGCCTGCTGATGCTGTCGCGCCAGGCATAATACTCGCGGGTCCCATGACTGGCCTCCCCGAGTAAAACCAGTTTTCGGCCTGATGCCTCTTCAATCAAAAAATCGAGATCGGATGTAGTTTCAAGATCGTTTGCCCTTGACTTAATAAAAGAGACCAGATCATCTTCTGTTAATACAGTCCCGGCTGATAAGGGCAGGCTTATCAGCAAAATAATGATAAAGGAATAAAGTTTTTGCATTTTGAATATTTTTCTTATTGGTGCATATTCAAATATAGATGTTTTTTATTAATTTGCCTGTCCGCTTAGCGGTTGGGCAAACTGTATGACATCATCACCGCTGATCTTCCTATCGCATAAAATGGCAAGGCGTTCCACCACATTTCGTAGTTCGCGGATGTTCCCGGTCCATTTAATTTTCTTTAGCTCCTCGAAAGCATCATCGGTAAATGTCTTTGGAGGCATGCTTTGTTCTGTGAGGACCTCGTTCAGAAAATGGTTGGCAAGCAGCGGAATGTCATCTGTTCGTTCGTTCAGGGTCGGGACATGGATCAGAATTACACTCAGGCGATGGTAAAGGTCTTCCCGGAAGCGTCCTTCCCGGATCTCAAGTTGAATGTCCTTATTTGTGGCAGCGACAACGCGTACATTAACACCGATCTCCTTTTCGCCACCCACCCTGGTGATCTTGTTTTCCTGCAGCGTCCGCAGTACCTTTGCCTGGGCTGCCAGACTCATGTCACCAATCTCATCCAGGAAGATGGTGCCACCGTTGGCCAATTCAAAGTTCCCCTTTTTTAGTTTCACTGCTGACGTAAAGGACCCTTTTTCGTGTCCAAAAAGTTCACTTTCAATCAGCTCAGAAGGTATGGCGGCACAATTCACCTCAATGAAAGGTCCTTTTGCCCTTTTGCTAAGCTCGTGCAGCCACCGTGCCACAAGCTCTTTACCGGTTCCGTTTTCCCCTGTGATGAAAACACGGGCATCTGTTTCGGCAACACGTTCGATCATTGTACGGATACGCTGGATGGCCTCAGATTCGCCGATCATGTCATAGGTTTTGCTCACCTTCCTTTTCAACACCTTTGTTTCGGTGGTGAGCATGGTTTTATCCATGGCATTCCTGATGGTTATCAGCAGGCGGTTCAGATCGAGCGGTTTGGATATGAAATCGTAGGCCCCTTTTTTGATAGCATCTACGGCTGTATCAATGGTGCCATGACCCGATATCATCACAATAGCGACATCATCATCCTGCTCACGGATCTTCTCAAGCAATTCGATCCCATCCATTTTGGGCATCTTTACATCGCATAAAATGACGTCAAAGGGTCCTTTAACCATCTGTTCCAGCGCTTCGTGGCCATCTTCGGCAAGCACCACTTCATATTTCTCATATTCCAGAATATCCTGCAAAGTATTACGGATGCTGCTTTCATCATCAATAACCAGAATTTTTGGCATGGTTGTTAGTTTTTGATTCATAATTCAGTTTATGGGTGCCGGATCCACTTCCAAAGCTCACCATAACTGACTTTTTTACCGTACATCAGGATGCCCGTTCGGTAAATTCTGCCACTCAGCCAGATGGTTGCAATAAAACCCAGTATCAGCAGTGCAGCAGAGAGTGCGATTTCAGCATAGGGAACACCAAATGGAATTCTTACCATCATGATGACAGGGGATGTGAGGGGTATGATCGACATCCAGAAGGCAACAGGACCCGTTGGGTTCTGGACCACCATGTTCACCATGATGATCGATAGCAGGAGAGGTATGGTAACAGGCATCATAAACTGTTGGGTGTCAGCTTCATTGTCTACCGCTGATCCAATGGCTGCAAAAAATCCGGCGTATAGCAGATATCCACCAAGGAAATAGAAAATAAAAGACAAAATCATTACGGGGTAATTAACAGCTCCTAGTCCCTCAATTAACTGTCCGGCAAATGAATCGTGTTGCTGAATGACCTCTTGTTGTTGTCTCATCTCCTCCGCATTCAATATTTGTGTGCTGGAAACATAAACCTGGTCATCGGGGGTGAAACGAAACAAATCAGGGGCGGCCAGCGTGAAAATGCTAACGATGGTGAAAGTCAGTACCACCCAGATCAGAAATTGTGTCAGGCCAACCATCCCGACACCGATTACTTTGCCCATCATAAGCTGGAATGGCTTTACCGAAGATACGATGATCTCAACAATCCTGCTGGTCTTTTCCTCAAGAACACCGCGCAAAACCTGTGAACCAAAAAGAAAAATAAAAATATAGATCAGGAACCCTGCAACAAAACCGAGTCCCATGCTGATCTCCGGATAATCGGTGATAAGTTCTCCATCGTTCTTGATCCGGAATGCCTGGATATTGATCGGTGTTTCAATGGCGCTGAGTATTTCTGCATCAATTCCTGCCGCTTTCAATTTCAAGCTCTCAAACTCATGCTTTAAGATGTTCTCAATGAGCAGCTTTACATTAAAGTTGATCGATTTGTCGGAGAAAAGGCGCAGTGTTGATGGTGATTCAAAGGCAACATCGGGGATGTGTAACACGGCATCGAAACGTCCATCGTGCATCAGGTCAATGGCATCGTCGATACTGACATTCACAGGGGTGAATGTTGTACTTTCCGTATCCTGAAAACGGTCATAAAAAAAATTACTCTCATCCACGATCGCCACGGCATAGTCACTGTCCGACAGCTGGGCAACAACAACCGGAATGATTATGATTGCTGCCATCAGGATGGGCCCCAGAATGGTCATCACCAGGAAGGATTTTTTTCTGATACGACTCAGAAACTCTCTTTTGATAATGGTTGCAGTTTTACTCATCTTTTCTTATTGAACACTCACGATATCAGATGGATTGTTGTTGCTATTTGCATTTTGTTCCGCCGGAAATTTCCCGGTTACCTGCTTGATAAAAATATCATTCATACTTGGTGTGATCTCTTTGAAGGATACCAGGCCCGCCTCGGGCAGCAGCAGCTGAATCAACTCATTGGTGCTGCTGTCGTCGATGATCTTGATCCTGGCATTAAGAAGTCCGTCATGGGTTTTTGTTTTGACAACCCGAAATCGCTGATCAAGAATGTTGTCCAGCGGCTTCTGGAGGTTGATCAGCTCTGTTTCATAAATCCTTCTGGCATGGTCTTTCTTGATACGGCTAACCGTTCCTTCCAGGATTTTCTCTGATTTGTTGATCAGGGCGATGTGGTCACAAAGCTCCTCCACTGAGCCCATGTTGTGCGTCGAAAAAATGATGGTAGCACCGTCGTCACGGAGTTTCAGTATCTCCTCCTTCAACAGGTTGACGTTAATGGGGTCGAATCCGCTGAAAGGCTCATCAAAAATCAGGAGTCTGGGTTTATGCAGCACGGTGATGATGAACTGGACCTTCTGGGCCATCCCCTTTGACAGCTCTTCCACTTTCTTGTTCCACCAGGGCATCAGGTCAAACTTTTCAAACCACTTTTTCAGCATGATTTTTGCATCACCCGCCTTTAATCCTTTCAGTTGTGCCAGATAGATGGCTTGCTCTCCCAACTTCATTTTTTTGTACAAACCGCGTTCCTCGGGGAGATAACCAATTTGCCTGACGTGTTTGGGCTTGAGTCTTTCATTGTCCAAAAACACTTTTCCCCGATCGGGCCCGATGATCTGATTAATGATCCGGATGAGTGTGGTTTTGCCTGCCCCGTTCGGGCCAAGCAATCCGAAGATGCTTTGCTCTGGAACGTGCATGCTCACATTGCTCAGGGCTCTGTGGTTGGTATATTCCTTTGTAATGTTTTCTGCGTGCAGGAGGGTGTTCATTCGCGTGTCAATTAATTGAAGACATCTTTCATTCGTTCAAAGAAGCTTTTGTCACTTTTTTTGGGCCTGGGTTGAAAGTTTTCGGAGTCCTTTAGCCTGTCGAGGACCTCTTTTTCTTCAGCATTTACGGATTGGGGTGTCCAGATATTGATGTTCACCAGCAGGTCACCGCGTCCGTAAGCATTCACTGAGGGTAATCCTTTCCCTTTTAGCCTCAAAACCTTACCGCCTTGTGTACCCGGTTCTATTTTTATGCGGGCTTTCCCTTCGAGGGTAGGAACTTCAATGCCGGTACCCAATACCGCTTCCGGAAAACTGATATGATGGTCATAAAGAAGGTTCATGTCGTCGCGAATCAGCTTTTCGTGGGGTACCTCCTCAACGAGCACGATCAGGTCGCCGGGTATTCCACCCCTGGGTGCTGTATTCCCCTTGCCGCTCAGCGAAAGTTGCATCCCCTCTTGCACTCCGGCAGGGATGTTGATGCTGATTACCTCCTCTTTTTTTACAATACCGTTTCCATAACAGGAGGAGCATTTCTCTTCGATGGTTTGCCCTTCCCCTCCGCAGCCCGGACAGCTGCTGGTGGTTTGCATCTGACCAAGGAAGGTATTTGTAACGCGAGTTACCCTTCCGGCACCGTTACAGGTTGAACAGGTACGATAAGCGCTTCCGTTCCTGGCGCCGGTTCCGCTGCAGGAATTGCAGGCTATATATTTATTGACTTTGATTTTCTTTTCGACACCATTGAGGATGTCTTCCAGTTTGAGTTTTACCTTAATCCGCAGGTTCGATCCCTTGTTTACGCGCCGGGTGCGGCGTCCACTGCCTCCAAAACCACTGAACCCGCCTCCAAAGGCGCCACCGAAAATGTCTCCAAACTGGCTGAAGATGTCTTCCATCGACATGCCGCCGCCGCTGAAGCCGCCACCAAAGTTATTGCTCATTCCGGCATGGCCAAACTGATCATAACGCGATTTTTTTTCGGGGTTACTGAGCACCTCATAAGCTTCGGCAGCTTCCTTGAAACGGGCTTCAGCCGTGTCATCCCCAGGGTTCTTATCCGGGTGAAACTTTAAGGCTTTCTGTCGGTAAGCCTTTTTGATCTCTTCCGGTTTGGCATCACGTGAAACGCCCAATATTTCGTAATAATCCCTTTTCGACATATCTTAAAACTAATTTGCTACAATCACACTGGCATAGCGTATCACTTTACCATTCAGCGTATAACCTTTCTTGACCTCTTCCACCACTTTTCCTTTTTGTTCCTTATTATCTGCCGGAATGTGTGTGATGGCATCATGATAATCGGTGTTGAAGTCTTCACCCACGGAGGCTATCTCCTCTACACCCTTTTGTCTTAAAACCGACTTAAATTTGTTGAAAATAAGGGAAAGGCCCTCTTTTTTGGCTTGTTCTTCCGTTTTTGTATTCTCTGCGTCCATTTTGACTGCCCTCTCCAAGTCGTCGAGCACAGGCAACAAAGCGGTAATAACCGCCTCCGATGCCGTTTTTGTCAGCTCAACCCGCTCTTTGGCAGCCCGCTTGCGATAATTGTCAAACTCCGAAAACAGTCGCAGGAATTTGTCGTTTGTTTCATCAAGCTGTCTCTGCAGGGTGTTGTCTTTTTCTTTATGTACAGAGAGCTCAGATGCTTGTTTATCATCCGATTTAGCGGTCTCTTTCGGACTCTCTTTGTTTATTTCTTTTAAATTTTCCCCGTTGCTTTTCTTCTCTTTCTTTTTCATTCCTTATAAGCGTATTTATATCTGATTAGCGGTCAAAAGGCCATCAAAAGCTTTGCCATAATCATTATAAGGCCATTTTGTCAGCGTTTTTATGTTGCTTTGTCTGATGGACTGGTGTTTTGGCACAATCGGTGGTTAGATCCTTTGGATCATTGCACCAATTTTTTGCAGTCTGCTGTCAATAAACTGGTAGCCGCGGTCAATTTGTTCGATGTTGTGGATGATGCTTTTACCTTCGGCACTGAGTGCAGCGATAAGCAGTGCAACCCCCGCCCGGATATCGGGTGAGATCATTTCAAGGGGCTTGAGCGGATATTTCCTGTCGAGGCCGATCACGGTAGCACGATGTGGGTCACAGAGAATGATTTGGGCACCCATGTCGATCAGCTTATCTACAAAAAAAAGTCTGCTTTCAAACATTTTCTGATGGATCAGCACGCTGCCCCTGGCTTGTGTGGCCAGAACCAGCACCACCGATATCAGGTCGGGTGAAAACCCCGGCCAGGGTGCATCTGATATGGTAAGAATGCTGCCGTCGATATAGGTGTCCACTTCATATCGGTCTTGTGCCGGAATAAACAGGTCATCCTGTCTTACCTCCATCACCACACCCAGCTTTCGGAACACTTCAGGAATGATGCCAAGCTGTTTGTAGTTTACATCTTTTATGGTGATCTCAGACCTTGTCATGGCGGCCAGAGCAATGAAGCTTCCTATCTCAATCATGTCGGGCAACATGCGGTGCATGCATCCTTTCAGGGAATCCACCCCCTCAATGTAAAGCAGGTTGGATCCGATTCCGGAAATATTGGCACCCATGTTGTTCAGCATCCTGCATAACTGCTGGATGTAAGGCTCACAAGCGGCATTGTAAAGTGTGGTTTTTCCTTTGGCAAGGGTTGCTGCCATGATTACGTTGGCAGTTCCGGTAACAGATGCTTCATCCAGCAGGATCTCGCAACCCCGAAGCCCTTCCCCTTCAATATGATAAAAGAACTTCTCCTTGTCATAATGAAATTTGGCCCCAAGCTTCTCAAGTCCCAGGAAGTGGGTGTCAAGCCTGCGCCGGCCAATCTTGTCGCCACCCGGCTTTGGGATGGAAGCTTTCCGGAAACGGGCAAGCAGCGGACCAACGATCATCACAGACCCTCTTAGTTGGGCAACCTTTTTACTGAAGTTTTTATCATAAAGCAGATCCAGATTCACTTGATCCGCCTGAAAAGAGTAACTATTATCGTTGATCTTTTTAACCTTGACCCCGAAATCGGCCATCAGTTCAATAAGCTTCAATACGTCACGAATGTGTGGAATGTTTTCAACCACCACTTCGCAGTCGGTAAGCAAGGTGGCGCAAATGATCTGAAGTGCCTCATTCTTTGCTCCCTGTGGAATCACTTCACCATTGAGCTGTTTCCCTCCCTGAATGACAAAAGAACCCATTTTATGATTGATGATTTTTTCTGTTCCGATGTGGTTTGTTACCCCCTTGCCGTCCCTGGAATTTTTTCTTTTTGGTTTTGGATAGGATGTCGGTTGTATGGCTGAGTTTTATGTCATCCTGAAGCTTAAGCTTACCTTTTGAAAGGATACTCAGGTGCTCAGCGATCTCTTCATCGTTCACGGCATCCCTGTTCCAGGTCAGGTATGATTTTTTCAAATGGTTGGCGACAAGCTTGATCAGGGCATCTTTAACTTTCCCCTCTTCCATTTCACAGGCTTTCTCAATAATTCTCTCAATGTGCCTTCCGTAATGTTTATAGGTGACATTATTACTTGAATATTGGAGCGGCTCTGGCTTTTTGGTGAGCGTTTCGCGCGAAGGGATCGGGTAGGGGGATTCCACGTCAAGCTTGAAGTCTGACATGATGAAAAGGTGGTCCCAAAGTTTGTGCTTAAAATCGTTGACATCACGAAGATGGGGATTAAGTTGCCCCATAACGTTAATGGTGGCTCTTGCCAGATGATTCCTTTTTTCAGGGTCTTCAACAGACATGATCTGCTCAATCATCTTTTGAATGTTTCGGCCATATTCCGAAATATTCATTTTAGAACGGGATGTGTTGTATTCCATTTTGGATTTGAATAATGTTCGTGGTGTTGCTTGCTTTTATTACTGAGGGCCGGTCGCAAGCAGTTGAAGTTCTGCAAAGATAGTTAAAATATCCGCAACTCTATAACGATTTTCAAATTACATTATTTTCAGGCGTGCATATTTTAGCAGTAGCTGTTTTTTACCTGATGTATTGAATGAAACCGTCGCTTTTGCATTTTGGCCTTCACCTTCAAGAGCAACAACCGTGCCAATGCCAAATCGCTGATGCCTCACACTCATGTTGACCTCCAGCATTGAAGCGTTCAGGATCCGGTATTCAGTATTGTCATCCGGTTGATCAACCTGTTTTGCCGGCTTCCTGATAACATCCTCAGTTAAGCGTGTAAACCTTTTGCGGCTTTCCGAAAAGTTTTCCTGTTTATTAAACCTTTTTGATGGCCTTTTTCGTGGCAATTCGTAGTCAAGGAAGGCATCATCCAGCTCGTCTATGAACCGGCTGGGCTCACACAGGTTAAAATTACCATACCTGAACCGCGTTTCGGCATAAAGGATCCAGGCCGCTTTCATCGCACGGGTGATAGCCACGTAAAACAGTCTGCGCTCCTCCTCCAGCTCAGCCTGGCTGTTGATGGAGAGTTGTGAAGGGAAGAGGTTTTCTTCCACGCCGGCAATGAACACATACGGAAACTCAAGCCCTTTGGCAGCGTGTATGGTCATGAGCGATACCGTGTTCCTGTTGTCGTTTTTTTCATCTTGTGTGTCGGCGTCGGTGAGCAACGCCACATCCTGCATGAATTCATCAAGTGTGCGGAATGGCGGATCCCCTGAATTGGGCTCCGGAGTCTGGTCCGTTTCTTCCGCAACAAGTGTTGTGGGCCCCTCTTTCTTGCTCACAAAGTCCTTGAGACCCGATAACAGTTCCTCAATGTTATCCCTGCGGTTCAGACTTTCCTGTGTGCCATCCTCAAAATATAATTTCCGGATGCCTGACTTGTTAACGATCAGGTCACCGAGTTCGAAAGCGTTCAGCTTATAAAGATGCGCTGAAAACCTTTTGATCAAGAGCATGAACTCTGAAAGTTTCCGAAGGATTCCCGCATTCAGGGCCACACCGTGATCAACCGGGTTTTCTGCAACTTGCCACAATGGTTTTCCCGTTTCATTGGCTTTGACAACAAGCTTATTTACGCTCGTGGCACCGATCCCCCTGGCGGGGAAATTGACAATGCGCAAAAACGCATCCTCATCAAGCGGATTGATAACCAGCCGGAAATAGGCTAGAAGGTCTTTAATCTCTTTTCGTTGGTAAAACGAAACACTTCCATAAATCCGGTAAGGGATGTTAAGTCGCCGTAAGGCCTCTTCCATCGCCCTTGATTGGGCGTTGGTTCGGTATAATGTAGCAAAGGCTGAGTTGGGCAGTTGGTTTTGCTGTATCATCTCAAAGATACGTCCTGCCACCCAGGCGGCCTCTTCCCCTTCCGTCGCGGTATTGATGATGTGCAGCTTTTCGCCCGAACCGTTGCTGGTCCAGATTTTTTTATGGATCTGATTCTTGTTGTGCTTTATAAGGCTGTTTGCCGCATCCACAATATGCTTTGTTGAACGGTAATTTTGTTCAAGTTTAAAAATTCGATAATCTGGGTAATCTTTTTTAAAATTCAGGATGTTCTGAATGTTGGCTCCCCGGAAAGCGTAGATGCTCTGCGCATCATCACCCACTACACAGATATTTTCGTTGTTGGCGGCCAGCTTCTTGATGATAAGGTATTGGGCAAAGTTGGTGTCTTGGTATTCATCAACCAGGACGTACTCAAATCGCTGTTGGTATTTGTATAAAACCTCCGGGAAGTCGCGTAGCAAGACATTGGTATTGAACAAAAGATCATCGAAATCCATGGCGGAAGCCTTACGGAGCTTTTGCTGGTAGAGACTGTATATCAGTCCGAGTTTGGGCTTGTTGCTCTGAATGTCGTGACTTTGAATCTCAGGGTCTTCATTATAATCGACAGCGGATATCAGGTTGTTTTTTGCATTTGAAATGCGGCTCATGACAAAGCCGGGGGCGTAGGTTTTGTCATCCAGGTTTTGTTCCTTCAGGATTTTTTTGATCACCCGCTTTGAGTCTTCCATATCATATATGGTAAATTGCGAAGGATAGTTTAGTTTGTCCGCTTCAACCCGCAGGATTCGGGCAAAAATGCTGTGAAATGTTCCCATCCATAGACTTTTGGCTTTTGATGGATCAATGAGGTTTGCCACCCGCTCACGCATTTCTCGTGCCGCCTTATTGGT
>SKTA01000135.1 GCA_007122745.1 Bacteroidales bacterium | reverse complement strand
TGAGCTGAAAGCTACATGCTTAATTAGAATCAGTCTTAATAACCAAAATTATAATTACCATGGCAAAGACAGACAAAGAGCAACAGGTGCACCAGGAAAACACAGCCGGCGAACCCGATACTTCATCTAAGGGGGTGTTGCGGTGGATTGAGCAGATGGGCAATAAACTTCCGCATCCGTTCTGGATATTTGTCTGGATCTGCATTTTAATCGTTGTGTTAAGTGGGATCACTGCCTTTTTTGGAGTGAGTGCAATCCACCCTGACGATGGCTCGCTGGTAGAAGCGCAAAATCTCATATCCGGAGAGGGGTTGCGGCGATTTCTTGAAGAGGTGGTTACCAACTTTGCACATTTTGCGCCGTTTGGACTTGTGCTTGTTATGCTGATGGGTGTTTCCATTGCCGAACGCAGCGGATTGCTGGCAGTTGCTTTACGCACCATCGCTTTTTCCGTGCCTAAGAAAGTCGTTTTACCTGTGATTTTCATCATCGGTGCCTGTGGAAATATTGGTTCAGATGCAGGCATTGTAATTGTTCCACCGATTGCCGCGCTGATATTTACCCAGATGGGGCTGCATCCCATTGCCGGATTGGTTGCCGGCTATGCCGGTGCAACCGCCGGTTTTACAGCCAACTTTTTCATAGCAGGTACCGATGTTCTCCTTGCGGGCATCAGTACAGAAATCACCCAACAGATGCCGGGAGGGATGGAAGTAAGTGCAACAGCTAACTGGTACTTCATGATCGCCTCTACCGTTTTACTGGCCTTTGGTGGTGCTTTCATAGCCAGAAAATATACCATTCCCCGTTGTCAGAAGTTTGCCCTGCTCGGAGAATTTGACCATGAAGTTCATGATGGTAAGCTGACTCCTGAAGAGAAAAGGGGGTTAAAGCGTGCAGGGATCGCGTTGCTGCTTTATATCATCGTGGTTGTTCTGCTGGTGGCACCGGCAGGTGCGCCACTCCGAAACCAGGAAACCGGTGGAATTGTGCCATCGCCGTTTTTGCGTGGCTTGATCCCCATTCTGTTCTTCTTCTTCGCAATTCCCGGCTATTTTTATGGGAAAGCAACGGGAGCCATTAAAAAACCAAACGACATCCTGAAACAGATGGAGTATGGTATGAAGGAACTGTCCGGATATATTGTATTGATGCTGGTGGTGGCTCAGTTCATCAATCTGTTCAGCTGGTCAAATCTGGACACCATTCTTGCCATCACCGGAGCCGACTTTTTACAGTCTACAGGCCTGACAGGCCCTCTGCTTTTCGTGTTGTTTATGATATTGGTTGCCGTTCTGAATATATTTCTTGGCAGTGGCTCTGCAAAATGGGCCATCTTCGCACCAATATTCATTCCGATGCTGGCACAGCTGAATTACAGTCCGGCATTCGTGCAGCTGATGTACCGAGTCGGCGATTCAATCACGAACTGCGTTACCCCTTTATATGTATATTTCCCCTTGCTGCTGGGCTGGATACACAAGTACAACAAAAACATTGGCATCGGTACGATCGTATCGCTGCTTGTCCCTTATGCCATTATCCTGTTCCTTATGTGGCTTGTATTGTTGTTTGTGTGGTTTGTGCTGAATCTGCCAATCGGTGTCGGAGAGTTCATATACCTGAGCTAGGCATTGCACCTGCCCAGTCTTAATCTTAAGCTTAATCTTAACCTTAGGCTTATTAGCCACATTTGCTTTCGCCGCAGGATGAACAGGTAAGGCATCCTTCCTGGTAGATTACGGACTCCTGGTTGCAGTTGTTGCAGATCCTCCCTTTTGCTTTGGTTCCGTCTGCGATGAATTTCTTCAGAGCTCTTACCACGCCGTTTTTCCAGGTGTGGAGCCGGTCGCTGTGCAGACTGAGATCATCAATTACATTAACGACAGATGGGAGGGGCATACCGTGGCGTAAAATACCGGATATCAGTTTGGCATAATTCCAGTATTCTTTGTGGAATGATCTTGACAACCCTTCTATTGTGACCTTGTAGCCGTCTTTGTCCTGAAACTGGAAATCGTAGCGTTTTTCTCCGCTTTTCAGCTTGTTTTTGATTACCCAACCCCTCTCGATGGAAGGCGGGAGGTAAAACCCTTCGGCCTTACCCGTAAAGACTTCGTATGGCCTGTCGTTCAGAAGGCCTACAACGGCAAGCCATTTTTCGTCATCGTTATTAAACCGGACGATTTCTGCTTCAAGCACCTTTGGCCTTTTCGGGGCTTCGGTTTCCTTAAACTCGTTTTCATTCTCCTTTTTGTTGTCTTTCACCAGCACGCCCGAGCGTGAGCCGTCGCGGTATACCGTGATCCCCTTGCAACCGCTTTCCCAGCCGGTTTTATATATTTCCCCCACGAGTTCCTGGGTGACATCTCCAGGGACATTCACGGTAACGCTGATTGAGTGGTCAACCCATTTCTGGACGGCACCCTGCATGTGTACTTTAGCCACCCAGTCTACGTCGTTGGCGGTGGCTTTGTAATAAGGCGACCGACGAATTATATCCTGAAGGTCAGATTCTTTCATGTGTTTGACCTCCTCCATGTCAAAACCATTTTTATGTAGCCAGTCGACAAACTGATGGTGAAACACGTTGTATTCTTCCCAGTGGTCACCTACCTCGTCTACAAAGTCAACGTGTACATTTTTGTCATTTGGGTTTACTTTTCGGCGTCTTTTGTAGGCGACCATAAATACCGGCTCTATTCCAGATGTGGTTTGGGTAAGGATGGATACGCTTCCGGTTGGGGCAATGGTAAGCAGCGCGATGTTGCGGCGGCCATTGGCCAGCATTTCATCATACAGTTCCGGGTCTGCTTCCTTAATTCGTTGAATGAAGGGATTGTTGGCTTCGCGCTGGCTGTCATAAACGGGGAATGCGCCCCTTGAGCCAGCCAGTTTTACGGACGACCGGTATGCTTCAATTGCGAGTGTTTTGTGGATTTGGACGGAGAAGTCGGTTGCTTCATTGGTGCCGTAGCGATAGCCCAATGCGGCAAGCATATCACCTTCAGCAGTGATCCCTATACCGGTTCTGCGGCCCTCAATGCATTTTGTGCGAATTTTTTTCCACAGGTTTTTTTCTACCTGTTTTACCTCATCCTGTTCCGGATCGGCAC
>SKTA01000210.1 GCA_007122745.1 Bacteroidales bacterium | reverse complement strand
GCATTGGGCACATCTATGCCCACCTCAATAACTGTTGTAGCTACCATAATATGAGTCTGACCACTCACAAAACGTTGCATCTCCCAGTCCTTATCGGCCGGCTTCATCTTGCCGTGCACGATGCTTACCGCATATTGCGGCTGGGGAAACTCTCTTACAATGCTTTCATAACCGTCGTTCAGGTCTTTGAGGTCCAGCTTCTCAGACTCCTTAATCAAGGGATACACCA
This sequence comes from Bacteroidales bacterium, assembly GCA_007122745.1. GTDB lineage: Bacteria > Bacteroidota > Bacteroidia > Bacteroidales > UBA7960 > PUPG01. The sequence goes on along the minus strand of SKTA01000210.1, from coordinate 2,887 downwards.
CATAAACCTGCCTCCCTTTCGCAACCTGGTCTCTCATAAATCCAAAAACCTTTAACCGGTTCCTGTCATACTGATGAATCGTTTTAATCGGTTTTCTGCCGGGTGGCAATTCATCAATCACAGAAACATCCAAATCACCATACAGCGTCATAGCCAAAGTACGTGGAATGGGTGTTGCTGTCATGACAAGCACATGCGGAGGGGTAGTGCTTTTTGCCCACAGCCTTGCCCTTTGCGCAACACCAAAGCGATGCTGCTCATCGATCACCACCATTCCCAGGCGGTCAAATGTCACTACATCTTCAATCAATGCATGTGTGCCGATAATGACATGGACTGAGCCCTCTTTGAGTCCTGACAAGATCGTTTTTCGTTCCGACTGCTTTGTGGAGCCCGTCAGCAGGGCAACCTGTATGCCCAGATCGCTTAACATATTGCTGACAGATTCATAGTGCTGAAAAGCCAGAATCTCCGTGGGCGCCATCAAGCAGGCCTGGAAACCGTTGTCGAGCGCAATCAGCATGCTCATCACGGCAATCACCGTTTTTCCGCTTCCTACATCACCCTGAAGCAGACGATTCATTTGCTTGCCAGACAAGGTGTCGCTACGGATCTCTTTCATCACCCGTTTTTGGGCTCCTGTAAGCTCAAATGCCAGCCGGTTGAAGAAGAAGTTGTTAAAATGCTCTCCAACAAGTGTGAAAACATACCCCTTGGCCTTTTCAAGCCGGATCATTTTTTGTCGCAAAAGGTTCAGCTGGATGTAAAAAAGCTCTTCGAACTTCAAACGGGCCACAGCTTTTTGAAAATATTGCGTATTTGTAGGGAAGTGAATCTCATGAAGCGCGGTGTCACGCGACACCAATTTCAAAGGTTTCAGGATGCTATCGGGCAAAGTTTCGCGGATGTGTCCCTGTGATGATTCCAGAAGTGTTTTAAGCAGTTTGCCGATGCCCTTGCTGTCGAGACCTCTTGCTCGAAGCTTTTCGGTGGAATTATACACAGGTTGCATGGCGGAACTCTGGTTGATCGCTCCAGGTGTTACCGGTTCCACCTCGGGGTGGGCAATGTTGTAACTCCTGCCAAACAACGTTGGCTTTCCAAAAACAATATACTCAACACCCGGTTTAAATTTGTCTTTCAACCACTTGAACCCTCTGAACCATACAAGTTCAAGGCTGCCCGTTGCATCACTTAGAGTAGCGGTCATGCGTGTGGTGCGCTGCTTGCCGTGAAGCTGAATGTCTGAGATTTTACCTCGTATCTGAACATAAGGCATGGCACCTGAAACCTCGCGGATGGTGTAAAACCGGCTCCGGTCGATATATCTGAACGGAAAAAAATACAGCAGATCCTGAAAGTTAAAAATTTCAGCCTCTGCCCTTAACAGGTCAGCACGTTTGGGTCCCACTCCCTTAAGGAACTCAATGGGTGTATCAAGAAATCCGCTCCGCACAGCTGCCATGATTTAAAATTTCGATTTAATTATCAAAAACAAAGTATAAAAATAATGGAAAAAATGTGTAAGTGTTGGTATATTTAATAGATTTGTCAAATTAGAAACAATAATATTTCTGCCTCTGAAAAATAATAAACCTATGAAAATACTGGTTTTCGGAGCCGGTGTTGTTGGCACCATTTATGCCTGGCAACTCCACGAAGCCGGCGCTGACGTAAGCCTGCTGGTTCGGAAGCAACGCCTTGTCCGCTATAGCCATTCGGGCGTTCCCATTTCTTTTACCGACATACGCAGCGGGAAAAAATCGATCGGACAAGCTGTTTTCAGGCCACAAACCGTCGACAGAATAGACCCTGCCCAACCTTACGACCTGATCATCGTTTGTGTCAGAAACAATCAGCTTCCTGAAGCGATTCAACATATTGCCAAACAAGCACCCAAAAGCCATTTGCTGATTATGGGCAATCTATGGGATGCAGACAGGTTTATCCGCAAGTTTTTACCTCCCGACCGCTTTTCAATCGGGTTTCCAGGACTTGTTTTCGGAAAAAACACAGACAATGGCATCCAATGCTTCCTGTTCCGAAAAGAGTCTACGATGCTTGGCGATCCCCACCGGCAAAGCAACCCGGAGCTGCGAAAAATCGCTGAAGTATTTGAACTTGCAGGGATGCAACCCAGGATAATCCGCAATATGACTGACTGGCTGGCTGGTCGCTTCCTGCAATCAGCCATAACCCCTGCGTTGATCAGTAAAGCAGGGAATGCCGTCCTCTTTGGCGACAACAAGCTTCTTATTAAACAATACATCATGGCACTGAAAGAGGGCCAGAAAGTTTACCGCAGGAAAAGCAAGATTAAATTTTTCCCGTTCAGCCTTTTTTTCCTTCCAGGTTTTCTGATACCGTTTTTCCTGCGCCGCACCTTTACTACAGAACAACTGGCGGCATGGGACACTCAGCAAAAGCATGCCACGGAAGAGAAAAAACAACTATACTATCACGTTCTGAACGCAGGGAAAAGGCAGAAAAAACCGATGCCATACTGGGCATCTTTTGAGAAGTACATGGATTTTTAGTATTTTTATGGATCATCATAAACAGAATCGCCCATGTCGAAGATCCCGATCATTCGGGAACAATGGATTTTTGAAACAATGGGGGATGATTATGGGAACTGAGAGCTGAGAACTGAGAGCTGGGAACTGAGAGCTGAGAACTGAGAGCTGAGAACTGAGAACACAAAGATAAGGGCAGCTTAAACACAACCACAAATAGCTAAATAACATATAGTTGCAAAATTATAAACACATGAAACGCCCATGTTGGAAATCCCGACCATTCGGGAACAGGATTTTTGACACACAGGAGGATGATTATGCAAACACGAGGTTGGAAGTTGGAGGTTTGAGGTTAGAAAAAAGAAAAT
>SKTA01000192.1 GCA_007122745.1 Bacteroidales bacterium | reverse complement strand
TGATGAGATGTCTCTCCTCAATGAGAAATGGACCCTCCTCCAGTTCCGGATATTTTTTCTTGTAAAACACTTCGATGCTTCCCTCTTTACCGTCAATGGTTTCGAAGGTTTTACGCTGCACCCAGGGTGTTGCTTTAAATCCTGCATTGCTGAGAAAAGCATCTTCACCATATTTGATCCTGGCAATGGCATTTTCAGAATACTGCCAGGCTGGTGGCAGCTCCTTTACAATTGCCTGCAACATTTCATCAAACGGTTGTTCCTCCTTTAAAATAGTAGTGGTTTTGTGGATGGCTCCAAGCTCCTTGAGTCGTTCACGCTTTTCGGTCAGCAGCAATTTGATATCCTCCTGACTGATTGATAAAGGCTGATCCACGTCAATGATAAGTTGTTCTTTCGATTTCTCTGCGTCAAAGATGTTCTTGTCTTTCATTAAAAAAAAATTGGATAAATGTATTCTATGAAATTACAAAAAGTTTTTCAAAAATAAGAAGTTTCAGCATTTTGACGTGATTATGATGCATTCCATTATTTTCGAAATTCGGCTCCTGCTTTTTAAGAAAATTTTTTTATATAAAAAATATTGACATATGCAAGGAAATTCAAAAAAATATATGTTTTTGATAAAAACATGTTTCGATTTGAAAATGTCATAACATTGTTCTGAAAAAGTAAGCTGTATAGCAATCAAACAATTATTCATTCACAAAAATCAAAACAATGGATGCACAAGTAAAAAAGTTCATGGATTATGTAATCGCCAAGAATCCTGCTGAGCCTGCTTTTCACCAGGCTGTACATGAGGTGGCGGAAACGATCATCCCTTTTCTGGAGGAGAATCCCAAATACAAGGCTGCAAAGGTATTTGAACGGATGATTGAACCTGAAAGGATCGTCATTTTCCGTATCCCCTGGACCGATGACAAAGGGGATGTACAGGTCAATCGCGGATTTCGCATTGAGATGAACAGTGCCATCGGTCCTTACAAGGGCGGTATGCGTTTTCACCCGACGGTTGACCTGGGTGTTTTAAAGTTTCTTGCCTTTGAACAGGTATTTAAAAACAGTTTGACTTCGTTGCCTCTGGGAGGCGGAAAAGGGGGTTCGGACTTTGACCCCAAAGGAAAATCTGACGTGGAGGTGATGCGCTTTTGCCAGAGTCTGATGACTGAACTTTTCCGTCACATCGGGCCCAATACAGATGTGCCTGCAGGCGACATTGGCGTTGGCGGCCGTGAGGTGGGCTACATGTTCGGACAATACAAAAGGATCCGCAACGAATTTACCGGTGTGTTTACCGGCAAAGGACTGGAATACGGTGGAAGTCTGATCCGTCCGGAAGCTACCGGCTACGGGGCTGTTTACTTTGCCCAGGAGATGCTGGCAACCATAAACGAAGACATTAAAGGCAAGACGGTTGCCGTCAGTGGTTCAGGGAATGTGGCACAGTTTGCAACCGAAAAGGTGATCGAGCTTGGTGGCAAAGTGGTTACCCTTTCCGATTCGGGTGGTTATATCTACGATAAGGATGGTATTGACCTGGAGAAGCTGCAATGGGTGATGAAACTTAAAAACGTGAAACGTGGCCGAATTCGTGAATATGCCGATGAGTTTGGCTGCAAGTATGTGGAAGGTGTTTCCCGTCCGTGGATGGAGAAATGCGACATTGCATTGCCGTGCGCCACGGAAAATGAGCTCAACGAAGAGGAAGCGAAAGAGCTGGTCAAAAATGGTTGTATTTGCGTCTCAGAAGGTGCCAATATGCCTTCTACCCCAGAAGCGGTTGAGGTTTTTCTTGCCAACAAGATCCTTTATGGTCCCGGAAAAGCTGCCAATGCAGGTGGTGTTGCAACTTCAGGACTGGAAATGAGCCAGAATTCGCTGCGCCTTTCCTGGACAAGGGAAGAGGTGGATCAGCGGCTGCATAACATCATGATCAATATCCATAAAACTTGCGTTGAATACGGAAAAGAGGGTGATTTCATAAACTATGTGAAAGGTTCCAACATCGGTGGATTTGTGAAAGTTGCCGACGCGATGATAGCGCAAGGATACGTTTAGGAAATGTGCAGATGTGCAAATGTGCAGATGTGCAAATGTGACGATTATTTGATGAGGGCCTGGGTTATTTTGGTGGCGGCGTGGCCATCGCCATAGAGGCCGGGTTTGAATTGAATGTTTTTTCTGCGGAAGTGACTGAACACCTCCAGAATGGTGTTTGGGTTGCTTCCGCAGATTTTGTTGTAGCCGGCTTCTGCGAGTTCTGTCCACTCGGTTTCCTCACGCAGAGTGATGCAAGGTTTTTCAAAGAAATAGGCTTCTTTTTGCATGCCGCCGCTGTCGGTGATCACCATCTCACAGTTTTGGAGCAGGTAAAGCACCTCCAGGTATCCGGCAGGAGGAATGGTGAGAATATTTCGCGATAACCCGGGGAGCCTGCCATTTAATAATATTTTCTGAGTTCGCGGATGAACAGGGAAAACCAAAGCAGTGTTTTTTGCAATTTCATTCATTGCCCGGATGATATTGGCCAGACGATCAGGATCGTCGGTGTTTTCCTGGCGGTGGATGGTAAGAAGTATGAAGTTTTCGGGGATAGCGATTTCTGCAGGTTTTATGGCTTTTTCAACAAACATCCGTGCGGCATCATACATCACGTCGCCGGTTACGTGAATCTCACAATCAAAATCATTAAATCCCTCCTTCAAGAGATTTTCCTTAGCCGTTGGAGTCGGACAAAACAATTTTGATGCCACCCGGTCTGTTAAAATGCGGTTGATTTCCTCGGGCATCTTCATATTGAAGGATCGCAAACCCGCTTCAACGTGAGCGACGGGAATATGCAGTTTGGAAGCGGCAAGGGCACCGGCGAGGGTGGAATTCGTGTCGCCATAAACCATCAGCATTTCGGGACGTTCAGCAATCAATACCTCTTCAATCTTCTCAATCATCCTGCCGGTCATGGCACCGTGCGGGAGGCTGTGGATGTTGAGTCGGTAATCGGGACGCGGGATTTGCATCTGATCAAAGAAAACGGCACTCATGTTGTCATCAAAATGTTGACCTGTATGAACAATCACTTCCTGAAAGCTGCCTGTTTCCCTGATTGCCCTGCTCACGGGTGAGGCCTTGATA
>SKTA01000128.1 GCA_007122745.1 Bacteroidales bacterium | reverse complement strand
GTTTACATAACCCAGGGAACCATCTTCACTGTTCGGACTGTAAAGTTTCATCTCAACAATTTTATGCCCGAAAAGGATACAGAATATGGCATGCCCCAGTTCATGCACAGGTGTTCCAATCCATCCGGTAAACACGATATCTGCCTTCATTCCGGCCGACTTCACGAATGTGATGCGTGTTGAACGTGCCAAAAAATAAAGAATGAGTCCAAAGATGAAGAAAAGGCCCATCAACCATATCAGTTGACTTAAACTTGTAATAAAAAGGAGCTTCAGAAAATCGAGAAAACTGTTGATTTCAGCCATGACGGTTGCTTTTTAGTTATGAATGGCTTATGCAATTGGCACTATGATATTACAAAAAAACGAAAAAAAACCTTACCATGCCTTTAATCTCTTAAAATTATAATCCGGAATGAACAAAAGATCCCAGATACATTGTTTAATCTTATAAAAAGTATCCTTATGGCCTTCTTTCAATTAAAAACAGAGCAATTTCTTCATGCCGGTATAGATGAAGTCTGGGATTTCATATCCTCACCGGCAAACCTGAAAAAGATCACACCTGAGCACATGGGCTTCGACATCACCAGCAAGGGACTTCCCGAAAAGATGTATCCCGGAATGATCATCAGCTACCGTGTAAAACCTCTGGCAGGCATCCCTGTGATCTGGGTCACTGAGATATCCCATATTGAAGAAAAGCGGTATTTTGTGGATGAACAAAGGGTAGGACCCTATGCGATGTGGCATCATGAGCATCATATAGAGGAAAGAGATGGTGGCGTGCTTATGAAAGACATCATCTCTTACCGGCCGCCAATGGCATTCATTGGAAGGTTTGCCAATGCGCTTTTCATTAAAAAACAATTAAAGAAAATATTTTCACATAGAGAAAAGGCATTGCTGAAGCGGTTTCCTCCTAAAGAATAAATAATTAATCCGCATAAATCCGTCGCATCAGTATCATCCGTGTTCCATCAAATCAAACAGCATACGGATAAAGCGGATGATGTTTACAGTTACTGAAACTGAAAAAATGAACACGCACGACGGTTTCCTTGTTATTTTAGCATGAGACGCCCATGTAGATTAAAAGCCCGAAGCTCGAAGCTGGTTATCATTTAGCCAAACGCCCATGTCGAAGATCCCGATCATTCGGGAACAATGGATTTTTGACACACAGGGGGATGATTATGATTACATGGAGTTTTTTAAGTCTGCGAACCTTTGCGAGAAAAAAGCTAGCCTTATGTTTCACAACACATTGATTAACAGTGCACTGAACTAATATAAACAGATGAGAAATATAATTATAACATTTTTATTACCAATAATGCTTTGTATCCCTATTTTGGTGCAAAGCCAGAATCCTTTAAACGATAGAGACATGACCATCAATAAAAAAGACAATGACCCGGGAACATATTTCATTGAACGTTCAGACCGGGAATGGCAAAACCTGCTTGATCCGGATCAATATCATATTTTAAGGGAAGCGGGTACTGAAAGACCCTTTACCGGCAAATACCACAATACAAAAGAAGCCGGCATCTTTTTTTCGGCGGCCAGCGGTCAACCATTATTTTATTCCGACACCAAATTTGATTCAGGATGTGGCTGGCCAAGCTTCTTTGAGACCATCACACCAGATGCTGTTTTCTACCGGACAGATAAATCTTATGGAATGATCCGTACAGAAGTGATTGATGCAGCCAGTGGTTCGCACCTCGGACATTTGTTTGATGACGGTCCGCCACCGACCGGATTGCGTTATTGCATGAACAGCGCAGCGATGATCTTTGTTCCCATTGGAGCAGAACAACCCGATATCGTTCGGGAGTACATGAAAAAACACGCCAATGAAGCCGAGATAAATGCGGTTTCAGCAATTCTGAACCGCAAATAATGTTTCAGAACCTGTAAAATAAACTGTATATCTCTTATTGATTACCGAATTCGTCTTTTTTTTAATGGCCTTTATGCCAATGACGATTGATTATATCATTTAACAGAGATTTTGTTGTAAAAAATTTATATTTTTGACATGTTTTTCACCCTAAATCAGGGTAAGATGTCAGAAAAGATACCTACGAAGCAAGAGCGAATCAATGCTTTAAAGCTTTTAAAAGAGAGCGAGTTCCGGTTCTGGCTGATACTGGACAACATGCCCATTCTCCTTAATGCATTTGATGAGAATGGTCTGTTTATTATATGGAACAAAGCCTGCGAGCAAAGTACCGGTTATGCTGCCGAGGAAATCATTGGCAACCCAAAAGCGATGGAGTTGCTTTATCCCGATCCAGACTACAGGAAGTTGTTAATGGAAACGTCTGATAACAAAGACGCAAACATAAACACGTTCGAGCTTATTACAAAAAACGGTGAAAAGCGCGTTGTAACCTGGTTTGACACCTATCATAAAATAAAAATCCCGGGATGGGCATCCTGGGGGCTTGGACTGGACATCACAGAACAAAAAGAGGCGCAGGATCAATTAAGTTTCCAATCTCTTATCCTTGACCAGATCCAGGATTGCGTTACGGTTACCGATCTGAAGGGGATCATCACCTATGTTAACCAGGCAGAAGTGGAAAAGCTCGGATACCCCAAAGAAACTTTGATTGGTCAATCAGTCCATAAATACGGCGAAAATGAGGAAAAAAGCCACACACAGGATGACGTAATCAGGGAAACCCTGAAATCGGGCAAATGGCGTGGTGAGATGATCAATAAAACAGCTTACGGGCAGGAGATCATCATGGATGTCAGAACTCAAATCCTTTACAATCCGGACAACAAGCCGATCGGTTTGTGCGGCATATCTGCCGATATTACAGAACGAAAGCGCATGGAGGAATTGCTCCGCTACGAGCGCGATCTTTTTTCTGCCGGACCGGTTTTTACCATCCAGTATAAAGTTGGTGAAGGCTACCCTGTGTTACAAATCTCAGAGAATGTAAAAGACATCCTTGGTTACACCCGCGAAGAAATTACCCATCCCAATTTTCGATTTGCAGATCTGGCACATAAAGAGGATTTGGACCGTATTTTTCCAAAAATTAAAGAAAATATAAAAAAGCGAAAAGACACTTATGACCAATCTTACAGATTGCGATGCAAAGATGGTGTTTACAGGTGGTTTTACGATTTTTCAAGGATCGAGCGAAACGAAAACGGAGAGCCGCTGTTAATACGCGGATATCTTTTTGATCAAACCCACATCAAGCAAACTGAGCAAGCGCTTATCCTTGCAAAGGAGAAGGCTGAGGAAAGCGACAGGCTAAAAAATGCCTTCATCAATAATATTTCCCATGAAATACGAACACCCCTGAACAGTATCCTTGGTTTCGGACAAATACTTGCCGATACAGACCTGTCGCGTGATGAGCGAAAGGAACATTATGATTTGCTGAAAAAAAGCAGCTACCGCCTTATAGATACGGTCAACAATATCCTTGATGTGTCGATGGTTACAAGTGGCAGCATCCAGGTCAGAGAAAAAGATTTCCGGCTTAATTCCGAATTGATGGATGTGCTTCAGAAAGCAAAAAACCAATCTGCAGACAAAGAGATCAATATAAACCTCATCGTGCCACAACCAGACAATGATTTGGAAATCAAGAGCGATAGGAATTTATTAGCGAAAATACTGGATAAATTAATCGACAATGCCATTAAGTTTACCGATCAAGGCAGTATTCAATTTGGTTATGAGATCCAGGAAAGATTTCTGAGGTTCTTTGTTAAAGACACCGGTAAAGGCATATCGCTGGAAAAGCAGCAAGCAATTTTTGAACCCTTTTCCCAGGAGGATACCTCCACAACACGAGGATACGAAGGAAGTGGACTCGGTTTGTCTATTGCAAAAGGACTTACTAAAGCGCTTGGTGGCACCATTTGGATTGATTCGGAAAAGGGAAAAGGGTCCACTTTCTTTTTTACAATCCCCTTCAAACCGGTTCAGCAGCAAGAAGAAAGCTTTGTTCAAACAATAACTCCACAAGAGAAAATTGGAGATACCCCCATTTTAATTGCGGAGGATGATGATGCCAACTTTTTATACCTTGACAGTGTGCTCGGACTGATGGGTTACAATAATTTGCATGCAATAAACGGTCAGGAAGCGGTGCAGATCTGCCTGGATCATCCCGAAATTGCCCTTGTTTTGATGGACATCAAGATGCCGGTGATGAACGGGATAGAAGCCACAAAAAAAATCAAGAAGATCAGACCCAATCTGCCGGTAATAGCGATCACGGCACACGCACAAACCGGTGATGAACAGCGTATGCTTGACGCCGGATGTGATGCCTACGCCTCAAAACCCGTCAGCCGCGAAAAGTTAAATATGTTAATTAACGCCTACATCACTTCAAAATCCTAACAAACCAATTAACCAGGCAGCCAACAACATGGCACGTAATGCCGAATTGCTTCCTTTTGAATGGCTCTGGAGAAGTCTTACATACATGAGGATCCAGCCATTCAGAAAAAATCAGATTCATAATGACCGAAACCGAACACTTGATTGGTCGAAAACGCACGTAATCATTCACAAATCCTAAATGGTTATACTGCGAGAAATTTTTATTTCATTGCAATACAGCCAATATGTGTTTTTTGGCACGGTTTTTTATAGTTGATGCCGTGTTAAAAAATCATAATGGATATTTGTTTAAGATTGCAAAACATGCAACTATTAAGAATCAGCCTCCTTTTTTCGCTACTGGCGATCATTACGCTAAATATTAATGCACAGGAACTGTCACAGACGTTTCGCGGCACGGTGGTTGACGCATACACCGAAGTTCCCTTGCCAGGTGCAACGGTCATCATTTTGAACTCATCTCCGCTGAAGGGTACGTCAACCGATGTTGACGGCCAGTTTCGCCTGGATGACATGCCGCTTGGCCGATTCGACATTGAAGTACGGATGTTGGGTTATAAACCTGGCACCATTCACAATCTTTTAATTGGATCAGGAAGGGAGCTCGTAGTAACAGTCAGACTTGAGGAGCATGTCTATCTTCTTGATGATGTAGAAGTACGTCCGGAGCTCCGAAAAGACCAACCCCTGAATGAGATGGCGGTGATCAGTGCCCGCTCCTTTACCATCGACGAAACAGAACGGTACGCCGGCAGCCTGGGCGACCCGTCGCGCATGGCAGCAAATTTTGCCGGAGTTTCCTCTGCTTCAGATCAGCGCAACGACATCATTATCAGGGGAAACTCACCACTCGGACTGCTATGGCGCCTGGAAGGGGTGGAAATTCCAAATCCAAACCACTTCGGATCGATCGGATCAACAGGAGGCCCGGTAAGCATGCTTAACAACAACCACCTGGACAATTCCGACTTTTATACGGGAGCCTTCCCGGCTGAATATGGTAATGCATTGGCAGGGGCATTCGATTTAAGGATGCGCAACGGCAATAATCAACAGCATGAGTTTATGGGTCAGGTTGGGTTCAACGGATTTGAACTGGGTGCCGAAGGTCCATTTTCATCAAAAAACAGGGCATCCTATATGGTGAATGCACGCTACAGCACCCTTGAAGTGTTACATGCTATGGGGATGAATTTTGGTACCGGAGCAGCGATCCCTAAATACAAAGACATTTCCTTTAAAATGCATATTCCGCTTGAACGCGGACGAATTTCAATTTTCGGAATTGGAGGCGACAACAGCATCTCCATGCTCGACAGTGAAGCGGATGATGCCCAATACGGTTTTGCGGGAACCGACCTCTATTTCAGCAACAGGATGGGCGTTACAGGACTCAGCCATGTGCACTATTTTAACACCAATACACGCATCAACACCACGATGTCGGTGTCAGGCATCCGCAGTAAGGCAAATATTTATGAACTCACCAATGGACTTGACAAGGAAACCATTGTTGAGGATCTTGGAGAGACCCGGTACAGTTTGTCTTCCAAATTATCACACCGTTTTAACTCCCGCAACTTTTTGAATGCCGGTTTGATCGTCGATCATTATGACATCTCATACCATGGGCAGGAATACCATGAAGCTTCTGAAGAATATCGCGATTACCTGGATGCAGATGGAAGCATGCAGATGGTGCGCGGATTCGGGGAATGGCAACACAGGTTTTCGGATGAGTTCTCGGTAAATTCAGGACTCCATCTTTCAGCATTCCTTTTAAACAACAGTTATGCCATTGAACCAAGGGTTGGCGTGAAATGGTCCTTCCTTCCCGGACAATCGGTCAGCTTCGGCGCAGGAATGCACAGCCAGATGCAGATGAAAGGGATCTACTTTTCCCAATCGCTTGTCGACAGCGTTTCCATGACCTATGAACAGACAAACGAACACCTTGACCTCTCCAGAAGTTTGCATCTTGTTGCGGGATATGACCGCCTGCTTGGAGAAGGACACCGTTTAAAAACTGAAGTGTATTACCAATACCTTTATGACATTCCGGTAGCAGCCGGCAGGCCCGAATTCTCAACCCTGAACCAGGGGGGTGCATTCAATTACTGGGTTTTCAACAAAATGGAAAATTCGGGTACCGGAACAAACATGGGCATCGAACTGACTTTGGAAAAATTTCTTCAAGAGGGTTTCTATTACCTGATCACCGCATCCGTGTTTGACTCCAAATACAGGGGATACGATGAAATCCAGCGCAACACCGCCTTCAACAACAATTACATTTTTAATGTTCTGACAGGTTATGAATGGTCGGTCGGACAACGCTCCCTTTTGTCGGCAGACATCAAGCTTGTTTATGCTGGGGGCAATCGTTTTATGGAAATAGATCCGGAACAGTCTGTTTTAAATAACGCTGTAAAATACAAATGGGAAACCGCTTATGAGAACAGGTATCCCGATTATTTCAGACTGAACGGGCGTATCACCTTCAGGCTGAATGGACAGAATATAAATCAGGAGTGGGCGTTAGACCTTCAGAATGTCACAAACAGGCAAAACATATTTACCGAAAACTGGAACAGAAACCGGCAGGAGATCACTACATCCTACCAGATGGGATTCATGCCCATGATGACCTATAGAATCTATTTTTAATTTGTTTTAAAATGGTTTTGGCACACATATTGAGATAAAACGCCTATGTAGAAAGTCTCGATCCTTTAGGAATTGGATTACGACACAACGGGAGCTGAGCGCTGGGCACTGAGCAAAAAAAGCTCGAAGCGCGAAGGAAGACTTGAGAGACTTAAGAGAAATGACAACCAATAAACCAACTAAACGTCTAAACAACTAAACTTCTAAACTTCTAAACAACTAAACTTCAATCCATTTGATTCTTTACAACCATGAAACAAGAAGCAATCAAAAAAATCCTTATTGTTGTCTGTTTACTCACAGGCATACAATTCGCAAGCTTTGCGCAAAGCAAAGAGGTCAGGGTATCTCCGCTCCGTTTTGCAGGTGTACATCCCTTAAGCAGCAGTCATCATGAGAGTGATGCTTTCCTCGTAATGCACTCGGGCGGTTCCGGAGTCTGGAACTACGAAATGTACAACACCTCTCTGCAGGAGATCAAATCGGGGACCATTGAAACCCCTTCTCATTCATTTTTTAATGGGATTACCTACAATGGCAGCCATGCCATGGTCAGTTTTGTGGTCAATGCGCTATCCACATCAGTAACTTATGTGGTTCTTGATGGGGAGGGAAATGAAATTGGACGTGAGACGCGCGACGATGTGCCGAATCTGCGCAGGGGGGATCAGTTTTTCCCGGAAGTTTTTCCCCACCCCGAACATGGATTCATTATTATCCAGAGCACCGGGAGGGCGCGCAATGCCGGCTATATCGTCGAGCATGTGGATCATCAGATCAACAGCCTGTGGCAAATGGAATTTGAGTCACAAAGGGGAAGTGTGCACGTGTACGACTTGCTCTGTTCGGGTGACCATCTCTACATACTTGAGGCAAGTGAACGTCTTGGAAGGACTGCCAGTGCACGCGTTCACGGCATAGACCTGCTAAACAGCAGAAAGATGTACACCATGGAACTTCAAGACGAGGATTACAGTTATTTCCCAACAGCCCTGCATATGAATGAAGACCTGTCAATCAGCATGGCGGGTACCTACTTCAGGGGAAACAGGATCCGTGGTAAGAACACCAGGGGATTGTTTTTTCTGACTGTTGCCGATGACGGCAGCACTGCCGGGATGTCTGTTCACCCCTGGCAGGCATTGCGTCCCACGCTAAGGACATCGGTTCCCGACTGGTTTTTCAAGGTGATGCCTGATGTTTACATACATGCCATTGAGGCAAATAATGACGGTACATTTACCGCCATTGCAGAGCTGTATCGCTATTCCGGTGAGGTGCGTCAGGAGGACTCCAGGGGCAGGCAGGAGCAATACCATCGTATCAGGATGCTCGATTTTATGCTTTTAAATTTTGATAATGAAGGACAAATTGTTTATACCGAAAGAATTGAAAGACCCCATATGGTGCTAAAAATGGATTCCGAGTTCAGTGGCGGTCCGTCATCTTTAGCATACAATGCCGGACAGGGGCCTCTGATGCGTGCACGGGCAATGAAAAAAGCGGGTGCGTTCACCTATCGCTTTCACCATTTGACCGACAAAAGTCTTCAACTGGCGTTCATGAGCTACGAAAACAAAATGCATTATGCCTATTTAATGGATGTGCGCAACAATCAAGAGGCCATCAAAGTGGATCTGCAACATGCCAAACCAAGTTTAATAAGCTACATGCAGATTATTGACCTCTGTGCGAACCAATCAGGCTTTGGTTTTATCCTTACAGAGATGAACACCCGCAGTTTTGATGACTCGGAGGCCTATTGGCGGGGTATGCTGCCGGTAAATGGCAACTCCATGCTCATCTATGAGTACATGCCTCTCGGCGGCAGGTTGAAGTTTAACATCATTTCATCCGGCCAAAAAAGTTTGTAGTTGACCACATTGACAGAATAAATAAATAAATAAATAAATAAATTATTATGGAGACGAAGATTAAGATGAAGACAGGTTTTGCGTTGCTGGTGCTATTTTTACTATTAGGCATTCATGCAAATGGTGCTTCGGTTGAGAGGTCCGATTCAAAAGAAAAACCGCTTAAGTCTTTTCAGCTGAGCATCTTTCCCATGCTGGGAACAGATGGCACGGATGTGATCAATAACAGGTATCGCATCAGTCTGAATATGTTTGCCGGCATAACCGGTGGGATTGAAGGTTTTGAGGCAGCATACTTCATGAATATTACCAGGGGTAATTTTGAAGGATTCCAGGCAGCCGGATTTATGAACATTGTGAGTGGAAATGCTGATGGGTTCCAGGGTGCCGGGTTCGGCAATGTCATGCGCGGGAACTCATCGGGATTTCAAGGTTCCGGCTTTATGAACGTAGTGCATGGGGACGCTGATGGTGTCAGGGGTGCAGGATTTATGAATGTGGTAAGCGGACAGAATGAAGGTTTGATGGCCGCAGGTTTTATGAATGCCATCGGAGGCGATACACAGGGATTTGCCGCAGCAGGATTCGGAAACTTTTACCGTGGCAGTGTTGCAGGCATCAGTGCGGCAGGATTTATGAACACTGTTGCCGGACAGGCGGACGGCATTTACCTCGCAGGATTTGCCAACGCGCATAACAAACAAGCCCGCGGAATGATGGTCGCCGGTTTTGGCAACTTTGGCCGTGACCTTGTCCAGGGAACACAGCTTGCCGGTTTTATGAATACATCCGGAGACATTCAGGGGTTGCAGGTTTCAGGATTTCTGAACATTGCACGAAAAGTGGAAGGGATCCAGCTGGGTGTGATTAACATTTCAGATACCATCAGCGGTGTACCGATCGGATTCCTGAGCGTCACCCGCAAAGGGGGACTGCGACAGCTTGAGGTTTCGGCATCCGATGCCATGATCGCAGGGCTTTCTTTAAAAATCGGTGTTCCTGTTTTCTATAACATCTTCAGCATAGGCCACCTTCCGATGCACAAGGAGATCGACTGGGCCACCGGCTATGGGTTCGGATCAAACATTCAATTTACCGAACAACACAGGATGCAGATTGAATACCACAACTACAAGCTGCAAAAACCTGATTCGTGGTGGGATAAAGATTATGAAAACAACCTGAATGAGTTCAGGGTGCTCTTTTCCAAACGTAATGATTCAAACCTGGAATGGTTCGCAGGGCCGGTGTTGTATCACCAGTATCTTCGCGACAGCACTCTGGATCGTGATTTCGACGACCATAGTGTGGCACCTTACAGCTTTTTCCAAAGAACGCGCAACAACAGCATGTCACAATGGTGGGCAGGCGCCCGCGCCGGCATCAGGTGGGTGATACGGTAGGTATATGGTTTAGAGTTTAGAGTTTAGAGTTTAGCAACTTGTGCCTGCAATCTCAATCTTAATCTTAATCTTAATCTTAACCTTAATCTTAACCTTAATCTCAATCTTATCCTTACTAAAAAGGAATTACTGCCCGAACCCTGTAATACAGCTCCAGGTGGTCGTCATCACCGATGTGTTCAACCGGCTGTGCCAATCCGAGGCTATGCAGGATCTGCAA
The DNA here is from genome assembly GCA_007122745.1 of Bacteroidales bacterium. Classification (GTDB taxonomy): domain Bacteria; phylum Bacteroidota; class Bacteroidia; order Bacteroidales; family UBA7960; genus PUPG01. Next base: position 1,100 of record SKTA01000128.1, on the reverse strand, counting down.
TCCACCGATGCTGAGCACATTCTTTAACTCAAGTCCGGCACCTGCACGTTTTATGGTTCGATCCTCCGAGGGAAGGTTGTCGTTCCTGACAACACCACCGTCAATAAATGCAGTGAGCGTGGTGCGCTGCAATGACACGACACCCAGAATCTCCGTTTGGAGGTTGTCAGCAAACGGCATACGGTATTCCAAAGTGCCAAAAAGAAGCCGATTCCCGGTTACGTAGTCTCTGTAACCTCTAACCCTTTCTGCATCGGCATACAAAAAATCAAGACCGGCAAGGGCTCCTCCCAGCTGGATGTCATCATAACGGCTCAACCCGATGTAATCCTGCGGAAACGCATCACCCCATTGTGCAATGGCTCGACCATAGAGATAGAATCGGTGATCGCTCAATCCAGGAAGAATGACATAAGAGGTAAGATCGGGTCTGATATATTCAGTTTCTCCGCCAAGGACTTCAGAGGCCATTGTTACGCGTGCCTCAACACCCCATCCGGAAAGGGGATGGATCACATTGTGCACATAGGGTTTGCGCTTGGTAAGACGTAAACCGAGGCGCATATCCTGCTGCCAGCCACTCATGGGTTCACCCAAAACGTGTTCTGTGTCATCATGGTCCCAGAAACGCTCAGCATCTGTATACTCATACCTGAAACGGGCATACAGGCTTGTGCTGATGAAGTCGTTATCAATCCAGTCGCGCGGCAAGGTAGCCATCACATAGCCTCCGGAGTTTGTCGTAACCAGGTAATCCCGCTCATAAAACCGGCCGGTAAAGCTGTTATGATACAGGTTAAAACTGATCGAAGGGGTAAACTGATTGTTGATATAGCCCAGAAAGATCAGGCTGTTGTCTTGAAAACGGGTAAAGGAGACTGCTGCGGCCATGGAGAACATATGTTTGGAAAGGGGTTCACTGAAAACAGAAATGACCCCTAATCCATAATCATCGCGGCTGCTGAAGTAGGGAAAAGGTATTGTTGATGCATGTGAGATATTGCGCAAGGAGCTGTAGGGGTGTCTGTTTTGGATGAGCCCTTCATCCGGGGCAATTTGTGAAGGGATCACTTTAGGAGGCTGATGGCTCAACCACGCGG
>SKTA01000118.1 GCA_007122745.1 Bacteroidales bacterium | reverse complement strand
TTAGAGTGTATAGGCCGGACTTGGCCGGCCTGCATATTTTACAACGAGAAAACTTGTAGGGACAGCGCTTGAGCTGTCCAAAATGTAAAGTAAAATGCGCACTAAAAACATAGTTATTAACCCCGAAAAGTGTAAACAAAATTCAGGACGGGTCACAATAAAAACGGGCATTCAAAATTTGGATGCCCGTTTTTAAAGAACCTTAATGTTTAGGCTGTGCTGTATGCAGCACCACCTTTTTTAGCCAGTTCCTCTTTTACCACGGCTTGAGCCGCTGCCAGACGTGCAATCGGCACGCGGAAAGGGGAGCAGCTTACATAATCCATACCCACCCGGTGGCAGAATTCCACCGATGTTGGCTCACCACCGTGCTCACCGCAAATACCGATCTTGAGGCCGGGACGCCCTTTGCGACCGCGTTCAACACCCATCTCAATAAGTTGTCCGACTCCTTCCTGGTCCAGAATCTGGAATGGGTCATGCTTCAGCAGTCCCTTTTCGATGTAAATAGGCAGGAAGTTTCCGGCATCATCGCGAGAGTAACCGAAAGTCATCTGCGTAAGGTCGTTGGTACCGAAGGAGAAGAAATCTGCTTTTTCCGCGATTTTGTCGGCAACAAGGGTTGCACGTGGAATCTCTATCATGGTTCCGACGAGGTACTCGATCTCATCGCCATACTCTTCAAATACCTGCTTTGCCGTGTTGTGAACAATCTCTGCCTGCAGTTCATACTCGGGCTGGGTGCCGGTAAGCGGGATCATGATCTCCGGAATGGCTGTGATCCCCTTTTCCTTCAGGTTGAGTGCAGCTTCGATGATTGCGCGGGTCTGCATCTCCGAAATTTCAGGATAGGTGTTTCCGAGACGGCAACCGCGGTGACCCAGCATGGGGTTAAATTCGTGCAGTGCATCAACCGCAGCTTTTACCTCTTCTTTGGTTACACCCAATTCTTTGGCCATCTCTTCCTGGTTTGCATCTTCGTGCGGAAGGAATTCATGGAGCGGTGGATCGAGCAGACGAACGGTTACCGGAAGGTCCTGCATGGCTTCAAAAATGCCCTCGAAGTCTTCCCTCTGCATCGGCAGAAGCTTATCGAGTGCTTTTCTGCGTCCCGCTTCATCTTTTGCGAGAATCATTTCACGCATCGCTTTTATGCGAACCCCTTCGAAGAACATGTGCTCTGTGCGGCACAGTCCGATCCCTTTGGCGCCGAATTCGCGTGCCACTCTGGAGTCTTTCGGTGTGTCGGCATTGGTGCGCACGTACATACGGGTGTGTTTTTCTGCCAGTGCCATCAGATCTGCAAAGTCGCCGCTCATTTCGGGATCCATGGTTTTGATCTTGCCTTCAAAAACTTCTCCGGTTGTACCGTTCAGGCTGATAAAATCACCCTCTTTGTAAGTTTGGCCATCTATTGTCATACTACGTTCCTTGTAGCTGATCTTCACGGAACCTGCTCCGGAAACGCAGCATTTACCCATTCCGCGGGCCACAACGGCAGCGTGGGAGGTCATACCACCTCTTGCCGTAAGGATCCCTTCTGCAGCATCCATACCGCTAAGGTCTTCAGGAGATGTTTCAACACGAACCAGGATCACTTTCTTCTTCTTGGCTGCCCATTCGGCTGCTTCATCGGCAAAGAAAACAATCTGTCCGGTGGCTGCGCCCGGTGATGCAGGAAGCCCTTTTGCCAGCAGTTTGGCCTTTGCGAGTTCCTGGTCATCAAAGACCGGATGTAACAGCTCATCAAGTTTATTGGGTTCCACACGAAGCAATGCCTCTTCCTCTGTCAGGCTGGTATCGCGAAGCATGTCCATGGCAATTTTTACCATCGCCGGACCGGTACGTTTCCCGTTACGGGTCTGCAGCATCCAGAGCTTGCCTTCCTGGATGGTGAACTCAAGGTCCTGCATGTCTTTATAGTGCTGTTCAAGCTTCTCCTGCTGTTCGAAAAGCTGTTTGTAAAGATCCGGGAAAAGCTCTTCGAGCGAGGGATAGGTCTCTTTGCGTTCCTCTTCAGAAACATCCTGCAGCTTTGCCCAGCGCAATGACCCCTCTTTGGTGATCTCGCGCGGTGTGCGGATACCTGCAACCACATCTTCACCCTGTGCGTTTACAAGGTATTCGCCGTTGAAAATATTCTCACCTGTGGCGGCATCACGGGTAAATGCAACACCGGTTGCTGAGGTGTCGCCCATGTTGCCATATACCATTGCCTGCACGTTAACGGCAGTTCCCCATTCCTTCGGGATGTTGTGCATTTTTCGGTAGTAGGTTGCACGTGGGTTGTTCCATGATTCAAAAACAGCAAGAACAGAACCCCATAGTTGCTCCCATGGATCTTCCGGGAAATCCTTGCCTGTCTGATCTTTTACTGCTTTCTTGAATCTTTTTACAAGCTCCTTCAAGTCATCAGTGGTCAGATCCTGATCATTCTCGGCCCCTTTTTCCTCTTTCAGGTGCTCCATGATCAAATCAAAAGGATCTTCCTCCTCCTTTGAATTGGGTTTCATTCCCATCACCACGTCGCCGTACATCTGGATGAAACGACGGTACGAATCCCATACAAAACGGTCGTTGCCGGTTTTTTTTGCGAGACCTTCCAGTGTCTCTTCGTTCAAACCAAGGTTCAGAACCGTATCCATCATACCGGGCATGGAAGCGCGGGCGCCGGAACGCACCGACATCAAAAGCGGATTGTCTTTGTCGCCAAATCCTGAACCCATCTCCTGTTCCACACGGCGCATGTTTTCTCTGGTCTCCTCCATGATCTCATTGATCACATGATCACGCCCTTTTTCATTATAAAGTGTACAAACTTCAGTCGTGATGGTAAATCCCGGAGGTACAGGTACACCAATGTTGACCATCTCGGCCAGATTCGCGCCCTTTCCACCAAGCAGGTTGCGCAAGGTGGCGTCTCCATCAGCCTTTTTTCCTCCAAAAAAATAAACCTTCTTACTCGTTTTATTCATCTTTTCTCTTTTTTTTAATAAGTTAGATATTTTGATTGTAACTATTTCGTAAATTGTTTTTAATCTGATAATTATAGATTTTATAGATGGTATGTCACTGCAAAAGAGGTACAAAAATACATTATTTTTTTTACAAAAGACAGGATGCGGTCAACAAGCCGTTTATATCAGAATTTAAACACTTTTTTTTGGAGTTATTT
>SKTA01000189.1 GCA_007122745.1 Bacteroidales bacterium | reverse complement strand
CGGTTCTTCTGTTTGCGTACAAACATGCTATAAAGTCATTATGGGACACCCATTTCTCAAAGAAAAAATTTATACCCCATTGGCTAACAGACAGATGTGTGTTTTGCTAAAAACCCAATCCAGAAAACAGGAAAGAGGTGGAATATTTTGCCTGGGAAAAACTGGATTGTGTAGCGCAGTTTCGTAAGGCGTTTGGTATCGTTAAATCTTAAGGGATTGACTCATTTTTTCCATCAGAACTCATTCAAAAAGCTCACAAGATTATCGTCGTTTTTTAATTGCAGCCTTTTACGCAGGCGATATCGTTTTGTGGTTGCTGATTCGATTGTGATGTTCAGCATTTGAGCAATCTCTTTTGAGGAAAGGTTCATGCGGAGATAAGCGCAGAGCTTCAGTTCGTTGTGTGTAATTTCGGGAAATCTCTCAAGCAAACGCGCAAAAAAACCGGTGTGAACCGATTCAAAATGCCTCTTGAAGGCTTCCCATTGGTTGTCGAGGTCTATGTTAACGTCCACTTCACGTATAAGTTGCCGGATGCAGTCCTTGCCGTCGCAAGTCTCATCTTTCAGCGCACTGACTGCCGTTTGACGTATGCTGTTCAGCGCTTCATTTTTGTTTATAATTTGCAGGGTTAGGGTTGAAAGTTCCTTGTTCTTATCCTCCAGCTGCCGTTTTTGAAGTTTTGTTATTTGCTCTTCGGCAAAAAGTATTTCCTGCAGATGCTTTGTTTCCTGCTCCTGTTTCTCTATCTCAAGCCTGTTTAGCTGGTTTTCCTTTTCAAGCAGCCTGAGGTTTTGATTCAGCGCTTTTCTCTTTAATCCCATCATTATTATTAAAGAAGAAGCAATTATGATGATGGAAACAACGGATATGATGAGTATGAGGATCCGCAACTGCAGGATACTACCCCGGTTCCTTAAAAGCTCGTTTTCCTTTTCCTTCATCTCGGTGTCGTACTGTGTTTGCAGTTCAATGATGCTGGCAGCGATATCGGCATTAAATATTGAATCATTTACTGACTGGTGATGCAGGGCATAATAATACGCCTGCTCAAAATCTCCGAATTTGCTATAGTATTGTTGCAGGTTGTCGTAAATGTTAAGCATAAGCTTCTTTAAATTCAATTCCCGGGCAAGCTCAAGACTCTCTTGTAATAACGGGAGGGCTTCCTTGTCGTTATTGGTCATAAGTAGTGCACCCAGATTGCTTAGCGCAACAGCTTCGGTTTGCCTGTCGTTGATCTGCCTGGATAATTCCAGTGTTGAAGCATAATATTCCATCGCTTTATTGTCATCACCACGAAAGCGTGAAATAATTCCCAGGTTGTTGTAAAGTTTGATCATGCCTGGAAGGTCATCACCCAGTTCCTCCTTGATTATGAGTGACTGCCGGTAATGATCTTCTGCCTGATAGGGTTCTCCCATTTCATAATACGCGATGCCCAGATTCAGCAAAATATCGCTTTCACTTTTCCGGTCACCTGCTTTCTGGCGGTATTCCAGTGCCTGCAACAGGTACTCAATAGCTTTATAGTGATTGTTGTTTCTGGTATGGATGTTGCTGATGTTCATAACTGCCAGTGCAGACAGATCGGTGTTTTCCAGGGCATTTGCGAGGCGCAAAGCCTGGTAAAAATATTCAGTTGATCTTAAGAGATTTCCACTGTAATAAGTAGTTCCTCCCAGGTTCAACAGGTTATTTGCCATGCCCAGCGAATCTCCAAGTTGTTCGCGTAGCTCCAGAGATTGTATGTAATTTGCTTCTGCAGCAGCATAATTATTTTCATTGACATGGAATTGTGCAATGGATGTGTAGGATCGCGCGGCTTTGTTCCACTCCTTTGCTTTTCTGTAAAACGAAATTGCCCGCTGTGTATGCTCAAGAAAGCTTTCATGATTGCCCAACGCACGATCAATCAGGCCATGGTTGAAATGAGAATCACCAATTTTTTCATTATTACCTGTTACCACTGCCAATTCATAAATGCTGTCGACCGTTATGCTGGCACTGTCAAAGTCTCTTGCCCTGAAATAAGTTCTGACTTTTTCGGTGAGGCGCTCCATTTCCAGTGAGTCATTATCCGGTGTATTTGATGCCTGAGCTGCTGCGGAAGGATTCACAATTAGTAAAATGAAGATTATCGCAAAGATGCCGGCCAGGAAATCTAAAACCATACCATGTAACTGTATTTTGGGAGGTTTTTTCATGGTTTAGCGTTTTTGGGTGCTTTATGGTGTGCCGGGAATTTAAACGTAAATATAACAAATTAAAGTAAAAGTATTAAAAAAACCGGCAGTGTTTTGAGCATCTGCCGGTTTTTAGTTTGAAGACTGTCAGGAAGTCATCGTTTGATGATCCTTTCTGTCAATACATCATTGCCAAGAAGCACGCGTACTACATACATGCCTGCCGGTTGGCCTGTCAGGTCGAGTGTGTAGTTATTTTGTGCGGGCACTTCGTTTTGCATGATGTTTTCACCCATGATGCTATGTATGGTAATGATGAGCTTTTGATGATCGCCGGTTTCCGATAGTTCGAGGGTAAAGATGCCGGTGGTGGGATTGGGGTAAATGCGCATGGGTTTACCAGTCGAAGCCGGTTCGTTTTCTACAAGTTCATCATCTGTCGGGATGTTTTTAGGCTCAGATGTGAGCATAGAAGGCTGCATGCTGCAATAGATGCCTTCTTCGGTAATGTAGGCATGCATTACTGAGCCGCTTTCGATATGTGTTTCAGGAAGGAAAACGATGCTGTGTCCTGCAACAAATGTAACATTACTACCGGACTCCGCTACGAAGTCGAACACAGTAATGGTGTTCTCGGCATCAAAGCACTCTTGCTCACCGTCTTCCACAAGGTGGTCTTCAACCGTTCGGTCGTAAGGCGTTGATTCTTCCCAATGAATGCGGTCGTAGGGGTCATTCTCAAACTCTTCGCCGGCAAAGGCACCGGTGGCATTTACGAAGGTAACGGAGCCTTGATCCAGCGTTTTTTGGACATTGTAAGGCGCTGAGTTTGTTGGGAAGTGGGCATTGTGAATCACCAGGTCCTGGCTGTTTTCGATTTTTAGCAGGGCATGGAATCCATGCTCAAAGGTACAATTGTAAAAGGCATGGTCAGGGTCAACAAAACCGGTGCTGTGAACGTAAACTCCCTGCAGCACATTTGAGAAATTGGTATTGCGCGCTGCAATGGTGCCTG
>SKTA01000165.1 GCA_007122745.1 Bacteroidales bacterium | reverse complement strand
ATGCTTTTTGCATTTTGGAAACGACTTTAAACGGCCCCTGAACGTTTCCATAGAAATCCTTTTCAATCTTCCCGCTAAAGTTTCCCGAACGGATGAAGTTTTTCACCAGACGGTCCTCCAGCGAGTGATAGGAGATAACCACCAGCCGCCCACCATGTTTTAACACCTCTACACTCTGTTCCAACATGGCTTTAAGGGTGTCAAGCTCTCCATTTACTTCGATCCGAAGTGCCTGAAACACCTGGGCCATAAACTTCATCTCCCTTCCGTGGGCAGACAATGGCTTCAACAGCTCCACCAACTGCCCGGTTGTTTCTATGTTCCCTTCAGAACGCTGCTTTACAATAACTTCAGCAATTTTTCTCGCATTTTTCAACTCACCATACAGGTAAAGAATGCCAGCCAGTTCCTCGGAGGTATAATTGTTTACCACGTCAGCGGCATTTTTTTCAGCCCTGCGATTCATACGCATGTCAAGCGGTCCGTCAAAACGGGTTGAAAACCCCCTTGCTGACTCATCTATCTGGTGCGAAGAGACTCCCAGATCTGCCAGAATGCCATCTACAGGGATCGAATCATGCCACTTGAGAAGGTTTTTCAGAAAACGGAAATTGTGATTCAGAAAAAGCAACCTCGGGTCGTCAGGTATGTTCCTGATGGCATCTTCATCCTGATCGAAAGCGATCAGCTTCCCTGTATCTAACCGGTCAAGAATGGCACGCGAATGACCTCCGCCCCCAAAAGTTACATCAACATAGGTCCCGGTTGATTTTACCGTAAGACCGTTGATGGCAGCCTCCAACATGACAGCATCATGATACATCTTTCCCTCCTGATGATTGCATCGCTTTGCCCATCACCTCCTCAGCCAGGGAAGAAAAATCCTCCGGCTCATTGTCAAGCATGGAAGCATACGATTCACGGGCCCAGATCTCAATTCGATTTCCATAAGCAAAAAGAACGATCTCCTTCCCAATACCACTGTATTCAACAAGAGACCTTGGCAATAAAAGCCTGCCTGCCGCATCAAGCCGCAACTCACTGGCACCGCGAAAAAAGTAACGCACAAACTCACGATTCTTTTTGTTGTAAAGATTCAGTGCGTTCACCTCATTCGAGATTTTAAGCCATTCACTCTCCGGATAAAGGGTGAGGTTGCGCTCAAAACCGCGATTGATCACAAATCGCTCCTGGTCGCCCGGACTAAGCTGTTTTTTTAAAGCTGAGGGCAACATGAAACGGCCTTTGGCATCTGTTTTGCATTCATATTCGCCAAGTAAGTGTCTCATCGCTACACGAATTGGTTTTGGAAGTGTAAATATAAGGATAAAATTACCACATTTTCCCACTTTTCCCCACATTGTTAATAACTTTTTTGATTATAAACATGGCTTTTGGTATATGATCATGTGTTAAAACATTTAAATACATACACCAGAAGCTTTTTTTTACTGATTTGTTTGTTTTTCTAATGGATTGATTTTTCTGGTTTTTTTTGGATATTGGATGGTTGATTGTTATATTTTTGGCATGATCTGGAAAAATATTGATGTGCGGTTTTGTTGTTTTTGTTATTTTTGAGTTTTAAAATCGTTGCCTGGCAAATCTATAGTTATGGAAGACAACGGAGTACAGTTAATTAATGTGGACCGGGTGATACGGTCGAAGGCCGGTAAAGCCTACAGATTTGTACCGGGTGCGTTGATCCGTTATATTGAGCGGATTGTTCATCAGGATGAGATCAATGAGGCTTTGCTCAAAATGAAAGGATTGAACGGTCTGGACTTTATTGAATCTGCCCTTATCGACAGATTTGGGTTAGACATAGAGGTGGTCAATCCGCAGAACATTCCCGCAACCGGCCGCAATATTGTTGCTTCCAATCATCCACTCGGTGGTTTGGATGGGATGGCACTTATGCATGTCATAGGAAAAAAACGACAGGATCTGAAGTTCGTGTCGAACGACATCTTAATGGAACTGCATGCACTAAAGGAGCTGTTTCTCGGTGTAAATAAACATGGCCGAACCAACATGGAAATGGTGCGTGCATTTGAAGCCTGTTTTGCCTCAGACATCCTGATCCTGATCTTTCCCGCAGGGCTGGTTTCTCGACGTCAGAAAGGGCTGATAAGAGACCTGGAGTGGAAAAAAACCTTCATTACAAAAGCAATTAATCACAAAAGGGACATTGTGCCGGTACACATTGAAGGGCGCAATTCAGATTTTTTCTATAATTTAGCCAATTGGCGCAAACGTTTTGGGATAAGAGTTAATCTTGAAATGTTGTATTTGCCTGATGAAATGTTTCGTCAGCAAAATAAAAAACTGCGCATCACCTTTGGAAAGGCTGTACCGTATACAACCTTTACCAAAGAGCACACCCATTACCAGTGGGCACAAAAAATGAAAGAACATGTTTATGCCATGGCAAAGGGCAAAGATGCTTTTCAGCCTGAGGCATAACAGTTACATGAATGGAGAAGGATATGAAGCAAAAGGAAGAACCCATCATACCACCTGTCGACAGAAAGGTGATCAAGGAAGAGCTGAACGGAGACACATTTTTCCGGGCTACCAACAACGCGCGCAATGAGATCTATGTTATTGATGCACACAATGCACCCAACACGCTGAAAGAAATAGGTCGATTGAGGGAGGTTTCGTTCCGGCAGTCGGGCGGTGGCACAGGGAAGTCAGCAGATATCGACCCATTTGATACTGCTGAAATTCCTTACAAGCAACTTATTGTTTGGGACCCGGATGCACAGGAAATCGTAGGTGGTTATCGATACATCTGTTGTTGGAAAGCAGCCCAAAAGGAGGATGGCACACCGCGTGTGGCCACTGCTGAGTTGTTTCAGTTCTCAGAAAAGTTTATTAACGATTTCCTTCCTTACACCATTGAGCTGGGACGATCCTTTGTGCAACCTGCTTATCAGCCTTCCAGGGATAATAGAAAAAGTATCTATTCTCTTGATAACCTTTGGGATGGATTAGGCGGCTTGGTTGTAGATTATCCTGAACTGAAATACTTTGTTGGCAAGGTAACCATGTATCAGCATTTTAACCCCTATGCCAGGGATCTTATCCTCTATTTCATGCAGCGCTTTTTCCCAGATCCGGATGATTTGATCAGGCCTTTTAATCCTTTACCGATTAATACACCTGAAGAGGATTTGGAAAAAGTATTTACAGCCGATACTTTTGAAGAAAACTATCGCATTTTATCCAATGCAGTCAGAAGCAAAAAGGAGAATATTCCACCGCTTTTTAATTCCTACATGGGACTGAGCCCTACCATGCGCACATTTGGTACCGCCTTCAATGAAGGGTTTGGGGGGGTCGAAGAAACGGGAATCATGGTAACGATAAAGGATATTTATCAAGCAAAAGCGCGTCGCCACGTGGCTACCTACAAGCGTGATAAAGAAAAAAAGTGATCCGGTAATCCACATATCCATGAAAATTCTCTCAGCCGAATTTGTAAAGAGTGCCCCTTCAGTGAAGGAATGTCCGGAACCGGTACATCCCGAATATGCTTTTATTGGCCGTTCCAATGTTGGAAAGTCCTCCCTGATCAATATGCTTACCGAGAGAAAAAACCTGGCCAAAACATCGGGTACGCCGGGGAAAACCAGACTCATTAACCATTTTATTATCAATAACAATTGGTACTTATGCGACTTGCCCGGTTATGGTTTTGCCAAAGTATCAAAAAGCATCCGGGAAAAGTGGGAGCAAACCATCAAGAGTTATTTGCACCATCGGGAGAATCTGCTTTGTGCATTTATTTTAATTGATATCCGGCACGAAGCACTGAAAAATGATCTGGACTTTCTGTCATGGATGGGAATGAAGGGTATTCCTTTTGCTATAGTGTTTACCAAAGCTGATAAGTTATCCAAGTCAAAAGTTCAGCAACAGCTGGCGCAATATAAGAAAAAACTTGCGCTCCAATGGGAACCCTTGCCACCGATCTACATCTCGAGTGCTGCCACCGCGATGGGTCGCGAAGATATTCTTGAGCTGATAGAAATCACCAATAAGGAATTCAGTGCCTGATTGCAATTAAAGTATCTTTATTCCCTTTTATCGCGGTCTGAACCGTGAACCAGCCAATACTTTCTGATGGTCGGTTTCCTCAAACAGTTCCTGCAGACTTATATCCGGATGTCTGCGCATGTATTCCCTTACCATTTGCCAGCCAAGCCATGCTCCGGTGCGGGGGGCAGACTGATTCGAGAATGGCGTGGTAAATGGAGCCCGGTTGATGAATTGCCGGATCACCCGCCTGTCGGTTGAATACAAGAGATCATTTTCTATCTTATAAGTGAAAGCAAATCCCTGATATGCCTCCATCCAATTCATTTGCTGGCCGGTGTAGGCAATTTTCAATGTGTCGTGTGTGCGTGGCACCATGCAGTCGAGAAAGAACTGCTTCTTCCCCTCGTGAATCATGTGATCAAGCAGTGATTCGGGTGTTCCCGCCAATTGAGCCAGATGCATGTCGGCAAGCGTACGCATCACATCCATGACCACACTCTCCGGTCGCATCCATCGAGATATGTATCTCGGGATGCCCAATCTGTCATATTGTTCATAACCGGAACCAAGGTAGCTGTCCAGTGCGATAACCATTCGATCATCAACCATCTTGACAGGCATCATGTAATCAATCCCGGAGATGTACGTATGGAAAATCGGGATGTCATGATCAGGGAAATGAAAACGGTAGAAACGAAAAGCGCGTTCAATATCTGTCTTAAGCGGGTCGATGTCATCCCAAACATCCTGACTGTCCATGTATAAAGCAACAATGTCAGGATCTGTTACGAAATCAAACAAAGCCTGAATGGCCAATTCATCGTCAATGGTTTGTTCGAGAAAGATATGATAATCATCCATGTAAGGGACAAGCGACTCATTCAGAACAAATGGGTTTGCCTCAAAAAGGATCTGCTCATAACGCAGAATCTGTATCTCCGGTTTTTCAATGTCAGAAACGTTCGCTTCATAATACGGCTTCCTGCTACCTCCTGTGCAGGAGACCGCAAAAATTGTCAGGAAAACCACACCCAATCTAAATGCCAATCTTTTAACCATAAAGCTTTTGTAATTTATTCAATTATCTAATCATCTAAACGCCTAAACGCCTCAATATCTAAACACCTTAACAATCATACTTTTTTCAATAAAAACCTTTTTCAGGTTGTTTGTTTTGAAAGTTCTTTATGTATCTTTGAATTGCCGTGTCATCCGTATAACAATCACTGTCGTTTGCATAATTATTAGCCGACATGTTCGTTGACATTAGAGCAAACGTAAACCATTAATAAAAAATTATGAAGAAAGCGACATCATTATTGATTATAATCCTACTGGCCCTGCCTGTAATGGCGAATGATTTTGGGTTTCGGTTCGGATTGAAGGTTTCCCCAAATATTTCCTGGTTCCGAACAGAGACCAGGCATTATGAAAATGACGGGGTTGGTCTTGGCTACTCCTATGGTTTGATCGTTGACTACGAATTTGCAGAGAATTACGCCATCACAACAGGTTTAAACATATTGCAGACAGGCGGAAAAATGACTTATCCCTGGGATGTTATTGAAAATGGCAATTTGGAGCGGGCAACAATGCATCGCGATCACAGGTACAGGCATCTTGAAATACCACTTGCACTGAAATTACGCACGGTTGAAGTAGGCTATATAACCTATTACGGGAAATTTGGTGTTGGACTTGGTTTTCTGACCAGTGCCTTTGCAGATGAGGAACTGCGATTTTCAGATGGCTCAAAGAGCTTTGAGCCAACAGTGGACATCAAAGATGAAACCAGTTTTTTAAGGGCAGGCCTGTTGCTTGGAGCCGGTGCCGAGTACAATTTTGGCGGTCTCACATCACTGTTGTTTGGCCTTACGTTTCATAACGGGTTCTCCAATATGCTGGAGTATCAAAATGATGCTGTGTCGCACACACCCAGTGCGCACAATCTTTATCTGGAATTGACATTGGGAGTCATGTTTTAATATAAGTCCAACCCATGCGCATTGCTTTAGCACAGATCAATTTTCATGTCGGTAACTTTTCCTGTAACCTCAACAAAATGGTTCAGGCTGTCAATGATGCCCGAAAGCAATATGCCGACCTGATCGTTTTTTCCGAACTTTCGGTTTGCGGCTATCCGCCGCGCGACTTGCTTTACTCTGATCGTTTTCTGGCACAATGCATGGACTCAGTTCATCAGCTTGCAAAAGCCTGCACAGATATAGGGGCCATAGTTGGCGGCCCATCCAGAAATGATAAAAGTGGTGGCAAAAGGCTGTATAACTCTGCATTTTTTTTACATGACGGAGCCATTCAGCAAGTCTGCCACAAAGGACTGCTTCCCACCTATGATGTTTTCAATGAATACCGTTATTTTGAGCCCGCTAAGGAATTTAATACCGTTGTTTTTAAAGGAAAACGGATTGCAATCACCGTTTGTGAAGATATATGGAACATCAACGGCCTGGGTATGTATCCGGTTAATCCTCCCGATATCCTTGCCTTGCAAAACCCGGACATGATCATAAACATTTCCGCTTCCCCATTTGCCTGGAACCATCGTCCGCAAAGACTTCAAATCCTTATGGAAAATGCAGCCAAATACAAAGTGCCTGTATTCTCAACCAATCTTGTTGGCGGACAAACCGACCTTTTGTTTGATGGTGCTTCCGCCGTATGTAACGCAAAGGGAAAACTGGTGGATGTAATGCCTGCCTTTGAGGAATCCATCCGGATGTATGACATTGGTGAAGTACTTGATCACCCGGGTATTGAGCCACATGCGGTCCCATCCGGACCAGATAAGTACAGACTTATGCAGCAAGCTTTGGTTATGGGCATACGTGATTATTTCGGGAAGACAGGGATCAAAAAAGCCATTCTTGGCCTTTCCGGTGGGCTCGACTCGGCATTAACACTGGTTCTGGCGGTTGATGCACTCGGCAAGGAAAACGTTTGGGCCGTATTGCTCCCGGGACCTTACAGCTCTGATCACTCTGTTACCGATGCCCTGCAGCTTGCCAACAACCTTGGGGTGCAACACATTACCATTCCGATTGGGGATGTGGTGAAAAGTTTTGACAAAAGCCTGGAGCCATATTTCGCAGACACCAACGGCGGAATTGCCGAAGAAAACATCCAGGCCCGCGCCCGCGCTGTGATCCTGATGGGTCTGTCAAATAAGTTTGGTCATATGTTACTGAACACGTCCAATAAAAGTGAAGCAGCCGTTGGTTACGGAACACTCTACGGTGATATGTGCGGCGGATTGGCCGTAATTGGTGACGTTTATAAGACTGAAGCTTATGGCTTGGCCAGGTTGATCAATGAAAAGGATGAAATCATCCCTGACAACACCATTGTTAAACCGCCAAGTGCTGAGTTGAAACCGGATCAAAAAGATACCGACTCATTACCTCCTTATGAGATTCTGGATCCAATTTTGTTTCGCTTGCTGGAACTACAACAGGATCCTTCCGCCATCATTGCTGACGGTTTTGATGAACAACTGGTCAGGAAAATTGCCCGGATGGTATTTATGAATGAATACAAAAGGGTTCAATCGCCACCCATTTTGCGGGTTTCGCCAAAGTG
The DNA here is from genome assembly GCA_007122745.1 of Bacteroidales bacterium. GTDB lineage: Bacteria > Bacteroidota > Bacteroidia > Bacteroidales > UBA7960 > PUPG01. The sequence goes on along the minus strand of SKTA01000165.1, from coordinate 4,176 downwards.
TCTGGGCATCGGACGAGAAATGCCGATTGAAGCAGTAAACGGTGAACGGTCTAAACCTTAATCCCGAATCGCTTCGCTTTCGGGACTTCGCTTACGCTCAGCCTTAATCTTAATCTTAATCTTAATCTTAATCTTAATCTTAACCTTAATTAATCGCTTCCACTGCCTGAATCTCCGGGATTGCTTTTCTTACGGCTTGTTCTACCCCCGCTTTCAGGGTCATCTGACTCATCGGACATGATCCGCATGCTCCCAGGAGCTCCACCATCACCACATTGTCCTCTGTAATACTGTCGAAACGAATGTTGCCCCCATCTGCTTCGAGGTATGGACGGATTTGATTTATGACGTTTTCTACTTTCTGAATTAGCTCTGTTTTTTCTGACATAATGAAATAATTATTCGGTTTTTTATCTTTATTTAGTTTTTGTAAAAATAATATTTTTTTTACAAATGGAGGTTTTTTTAAAAACGGTTGAGTTGTTGAGATGTTTAGTTGTTGAGATGTTTAGGATTTCACTTCCAGCTTTGGGTTCCAGAAAAGGTTGCGAAAATCAACAACTTTGTCATCAATAACCTTTATGTTTTCGTTTTCAAGAAGTTGTTGCATCATGGTGCTGCTGCCAAAGTGATGTTTGCCGGTAAGGATTCCCAGACGGTTCACCACCCTGTGTGCAGGGATTGTGGGGTCTGCTTTATGGGCGTGGTTCATAGCCCATCCGACCATCCGGCTGCTCCCCGGTGAGCCCAGAAAGCCGGCAATGGCACCATAGGTGGTAACCCTCCCTGGCGGGATTTGTTTTACCACGGCATATACTTTCTGAAAGAAGCTTTGCCGGTCAGGTTGTTCCTTCATTCAATGAGAATTTGACGTAATGTATCGGCTTGCCTGCTACAAGAAAACTTTTCTCATAATAAGTTTGTATCTCTTTCAAAAGCGGCTGACGGATATTTTGATCTGCATACAGGTTATCGGAAGATTCAAGCAGGAGATGTTTCCCATCCCCGATTACAGAAAGGGTGTAGTGATACAAAAGCGCATTGTCTGTTTTCAGGTGGATCGGACTTCCCGGCACAACGATTTTTTTATACCGTTCGAGAAACTGGGGCGAGGTGAGTCGCTTTTTTGCGCGGATCTTTTTCTCCTGTGGATCGGGAAAGGTCAGCCAGATGCCAGAGACCTCCTTTTGGTCGAAAAAGTGGGTAATCCATTCTGCCTGGATGCGCAGGAAAGCGATATTATGCAAGCCATTTTCCAGTGCCTCCATGGCACCTTTCCAAATCCTGTCTCCCTTGATGTCGATTCCTATGAAATTTATGTCCGGATAAGCTCCTCCAAGACCGACTGTGTATTCACCCTTGCCACATCCAATCTCAAGTACAATCGGGTTTTTATTGCCAAAAAAGGATTCACTCCAGTTCCCTTTATAGGGGAACGGATCGATGCCGTCATGAAAGTTCTGAGGCTGAATAACGTTAGAAAAGCTGTTAATTTCAGCAAACTTCTTCAACTTGTTTTTTGGCACGGGTATTCTGGTCTGAAGGTCCTACAAATATTTACCGGTGAAGGATCCAGGCAATTTCCCTGTGGTCTTTGTCAAGTTGTTCCTTTGCTTTTTTTGCCTCTTCCAGGTCGTAATACCATCCTGAATAAACACGGTAAAACTCTGCAGGGGTTAAATCGAGAACGCTTGCAAGTCTATTGTTCTCTTTCCTCAGTTTTAAGGCTAGGGTTTGGGCGTTGTACTGACTTCTGAAACTGCCAACAACAACATAATAAACAGGCCTGTGTATATCTGGCTTGGCCGGTTCCAGGTGGGGATCAAACGGAGGCTTTTCCGGTTCAGGTACCGGAGCTGGTTCGGGCACCTCCTCAATTTCCTCAACCACTTCTACGGGTGTTTCCACGGGCGTTTCCACGGGTGCCTCCACAACAACGGGTTCGGAACTTCTGAACAGTCCCTCATCTCCAAAGAAATAATTGAATTGCCAGAAAAGGATGATCAGGATCACCAGCACCGGAATTCCAATGATTGCAAGCCATTTTAATGCCGGGTCCATACCCTCTTTTCCCTTTTGAGGCTTTTCTTGCCCGGGAGCTTTTTTTTCAGGTTCTTTCATGGGGTCATCTGTTTTGGGTTTTTTACTTGTTCCTACAGTTGCGGTTTTTAACGTTTTCTTTTCCTCTTCCGATTCTTTTTTTTCAACCGGGGGTTTTTGAAGGGGCGTGTCAACAGCATCTACTCCTGTGTAATCTTCAAGGTAATTGATTTGGCGTGATGGCTCAAACTTCAGGCTTCCATCGGTTTCACGGTGAAAAGCTCCAATCAGTTCAAAGTCAACTTTGTTTCCGGCCTCAAGGGCATGCTCAACATCCCTCAGCGTTTCGGCGAGGCTGTGAACTATCTCGTCGTGGCTTTTCCCCTCTTTTTCTGCCATATAGGCTACTAAAGGGGTAACTCCCTGTTTGGGTTCCGGACTGAAATCAACAATTTTCCGGGGGGATTCAACGATCTTCTCTTCAGGAATGAACCTGGCAGGAACATATCTCGTGGAAAAAGTTCCAAATCCCGGAACAACCACAGAATCATGCCTGTAGAGCAGTTCACTAATATGTTTTCCTAACTTTATCATTATAAACAGGTATTGGATGATTCGTTTTCCACTGACTATTTCTGACTAAGGTACAAAAAAATCAAACAAAAGAATTTTCTACAAATAACGTATACGAAATTTTGTCTGAAATGTTTCTCTGTGTTGAAAAATATCTTCGTGGTGATCTATGCCGATACTGTCGAAATCACTCTCGCCCATTTGAATTTCAAAACCGTTTTCCAGCCACCTGGGTTGCTCCAGTCTCTCGGAAAGCTCCAAGTTGCTCTGGGGTAATTGGCAATTCTGTTTCAGGGTTTTAATACGAAATCCATATACACCGATATGTTTCATGGCAGGAGTCGGATTATTATTTGATTTTGAATCAGTTCGACAGAACGGAATGGGCGATCTGCTGAAGTACAGCGCCTTGTTGTTTTTGTCAAAAACATCTTTAACCACATCGCTTCTGAAAAAGCATGCAGGATCGGTTATTCTGGTCATCAGGGTGGCAATGTTCCTGTTATTTTTTTTAAGCATTTCAATCACTGTTGTGATCTGTTCCGGCCGAATAAACGGTTGATCTCCTTGTATGTTAATCAGCAAGTCGTTATCATTGAAGTCATTTTTATGTTTATTTTTTCATATGCCTCAAGGCATCTGTCTGTTCCACTGGGATGATCGGGGTCTGTCATAACCACTTTGCCAAAGCAAATCACGTGGTCAAAAATCCTTTTGTCATCCGTTGCTACGGCCAGCTCATTCAGGACTTTACATTTTAAGGCCTGATCATATACACGCTGAATCAGCGATATTCCGTCGATTTCGGTAAGCGCTTTGCCCGAAAACCTTTTCGATTCATAACGTGCGGGAATGATTCCTATGACGCGCATAAAACTGGGTTCTGAATGCAATTTAGAAGAGACCGTGTATATCTGCATCGATCTTTTGGATCACTTTTCCAAGATCTTCCTGACGTTCGTCAAACTTAATATCATCTACATTAATGACTAACAGTTTTCCGAGATCATAGCCTGATATCCACTCCTCATAACGTTCATTAAGCTTTTTGAGATAATCGAGGCGGATGGAGTTTTCGTAGTCACGCCCCCGTTTCTGAATCTGGCTTACCAATGTTGGAACACTGGCTTTGAGATAAATCAAAAGGTCAGGAGGTTGAATGAATGAGCTCATTAACTCAAACAAGCTACTGTAATTGTTGAAATCACGCGACGACATCAGGCCCATTGCATGAAGGTTGGGTGCGAAAATATAAGCATCTTCATATATGGTCCGGTCCTGTATCACCTTTTTGTCCTGTTTACGAATCTCAACAACCTGCCTGAAGCGGCTGTTCAGAAAATAGACCTGCAGATTAAATGACCAGCGCTGCATGTCTTCATAAAAATTGTTCAGATAAGGATTTGTGTCCACATCCTCATAATGGGCTTCCCATCCGTAATGTTTGGCTAATAGTCGCGTAAGTGTCGTTTTACCCGACCCTATGTTGCCTGCAATGGCTATGTGCATGATGGTTTTGGTTAATGATCAGAAAAACAAAAATACATTTTCTTTTTGTAATCT
>SKTA01000143.1 GCA_007122745.1 Bacteroidales bacterium | reverse complement strand
AGATCGTTCCCAAAATCGCACCTGTAATGGTGACACCTATGCTTCGTGTTCCAACCAGAGCCTCCCCGATGATGATACTTGCCAGACCCCAAACCATCATTCCGATCCCCATTTGAACATCGGCAAAGCCCTGATATTGTGCAAGAAGAGCTCCTGCAAGGGCAACAAGGCCATTGGCCAGGGAAAGTCCCAAAACCGTCATGTGCTTATGGTTGATCCCCTGTGCACGCACCATCTGCGGATTATTGCCCGTGGCCCGCAGGGCGGTACCCAGGTCCGTAAGTAAAAAATACCGTAGCGCCACTCCAGTCAACACACAGATCAACAATGCTGTCACAAAAACAGAAAAGTCACTCACGGAAACCGGCCACCCCAGGATGTTTATGCGCGACAATTCGCCGGCGACACCTGTGACGAGGGTCTCTGTTGTGTCAGAAACAGAACCTGTGTTGAGCAGGGGGATGTTGCTGCGCCCCATGATTCGCAGGTTAATGGAATACAATGCGGTCATCATCAGGATCCCCGAAAGGATCATCTGAATTTTAAACCGCGTGTACAGCAGACCGGTAAGCATTCCGGCAACGGCCCCCAGCAGCATAGCCAAAAGAGTTGCCAGCCAGGGAGACCATCCATTGACAATGGTAACGGCTGCCACCGCAGCACCGAGGGTTAGGGAACCATCAACAGTGATATCGGTAAACCGTAGCATCCTGAAGCTGATCAGCATTCCCATAGTGAGTGCTGCCAGTATCAAACCGATTGTAAATGCGCTGAGCACTATTCCCATAATGAACCCCCCCGAAAGTTTTTAAGCGGAGCAAACCAGCAAACCCCTCTTACAAAAGCACTTTCTCCCAGACCTGTTGCAGGTCTGCTGTCTTCAATAAGGTGATACAGTGCAAGTGGTGAAGGTCCGTTTAAAATTTTTTTAATTGTTTCTTTCATGTTGATGATACCGGACTCAATGGGCTGATACGGGAAAACCGCTGCATGCACATGCAAAAACAGATTTTTGTTCAGTTTTGATGCCTGAAGCAGTAGCGGTTTCTGTCCGTTGGTATTTTTGATTGCTACCCCAAACAACAATGCCTGATGTCTTGAATGCACCCTTTCTCCGCAGAATGACAGCCACTCCTTAAGCTCAGGAAAGGAGATAACCTGTTCCTCCTTCAGCGTGCCGGGCGATTTTATCAAAGTGGAACCAACCAGTCCGTCAACCTCTGCCAGCATAACGAAAGCGGTCATTTGCGATTTGGTTTCAGAAAGGACCTTTTCTACCAATTCACCAATGCCAAAATAGCGCTTCCTGTCGGTTGGGGCAAAGCGCATCAGATGCGACATATTACCCTTGCAATACAACGCTTGTATACATTGCATCTCAGGAACATAATCCTTTTCAGCCAATAGAAAGTCGGGGTTATCAGCCTCCCTGGGTGGCTGATAAACGACATTTCCGGCAACAGATAAAAACTCACCGAATAGCAATTCGCTATTTTCACCGGCCTGGTCGGGCATACCAATTCCCAGTGAAAAAACATCGTGATCAAAACATAATTTAACCATCCCTTCTTTCGTAACGGGTTTCCAGGGCTTCCATTCTGCCGGTATTGAAAGTGTCAATGAAGCGGAATTGTCGAGCAGATAAGACTCATAACCTTCATTCTGCTTATCAAACACTTTCGCTTCTTCTACAGGCAGGTCGGCAGGCAGGGCAGCAATCAGCCAGCTTTGAAATCCAGTCATTGTCAACGTTTTTATAACAAAGCTGTTGGCCTCCAAAATCTGAAAGCTGCCTTTTACGGTTGTTATTATTTTGCTAACCTGCACCAAGGCCCTGATTCCTGCCGAACTCAGGTAGGTCATCTCCTTGGCATCCAAAAGGATGTGGTGCTGACCCTGCCTTACATACTCCCTGAACGTGTCTAAAAAGTGCTCAGCCCAGGACGCATCAAGTCTGCCGGAGACTGAGACCAACAGGTATTTGTCCTTTTGTTGTTGACTGAATTGCATGTTGCTTATATTTCCTTTTTTTAATATAACTCTGCTCTTTCATAAAGGGCATCCGAAACATTAATGTCATATTTGCGCGTCAGTTCCGGATTGATGATCAGCCTGACTTTTTGCACGTTGGAAAAGGGAATCAGTGCGGGATTTTCTCCGTTAAGAACCCTGAACGCTTTTTCTGCAGCCTCTATACCGGCCTGGTAATAATCGCAGGCGACGGCTATGGTTCCTCCATCCTTCATCTGGTCGCTGTCAAATACGTATACCGGAATATTTTTATCGGCGGCTCTGCGGGAGATCAGTCCGAAACCCGGTCTTGTCAGGTTGTCAACTACCTGAGCCAGCACGTGGATGTCTTGACGGAATAGTTCAGCAGCCGATTGGGGCACATCGGCACTTTGTGTCACAGGAACGGCCACTAATTCCAAGCCACGTTCAGCCAAAGCTTCAGCAAACCAATCCTTGTAAAGTACGCTGTTGATTTCGGCAGGTGTAAATAGCGTACCGACACGTCTGGCATGCGGCAATGTTTCCTTGATCACATCAGCCATTTGCGCAAAGTCGGAACGTGTAGTTACTCCGGTTACGTTAGGTAAGTGATTTGTTTCACTTTTTCCTGCACCGGCCTGCACACCATCTCCCACGCCGGTGAAGACGATCCGGGTTTCGCTACCGGTCTGCCGCAAAGCTGCCTGCAGGGCTGGGGTCGATATTACCATCAGCAGATCTGCCCGATCTGTCCTTATTGTATTCATAATGCCCGACAGTGTTGACATGTCGCCCTGGGCATTGTAGATCCTCAGTTGATAATCGCGCCCTTCCACCAGGCCGGCAGCTTGCAGGCCATCCAAAAGGCCCTCTTCACAGCGCTCCGAAAACTCATTCTCTTGGTAATGAACCAGCCGCAATCGCCAGGGTCTGCGGGTTTGAGCAATTTGCCCCGGCGTGATGGTCTCAAAAACGGAAGTGGACCTAACAGGTAAATCCTCAGGCGAAATGCCACCTAAAACCTGTGCTGCCATCATACCACTCTCTTTGCCCCATTCGAAATAGTTATCACCTATGGCACCGGCAGCACCAAGTTGCACCATGCCTGTTTCAGTTGTAAAAACAGGTATGTCTGCGCTTTGGGCAACTCTGACAATGGCAGGAAACCCTGTGGTCGTCGTGTTGTCGGCCGATACCATGATTGCCTGTGCACCACGCTGTATCAGGGACTGGGTTGCCATCGGAAGCTCGCTTGTTCCGGAAACGGTAGCCTCGACAACGCGAACACCCTGCTGATTGCCGGCATCGCGCAGCTTATCGACAGAGATCAAGGAATTCATCTCGGCAGCATCATACACGATACCTACAACCGACAGTCCACGGATATGGTTACGGGCCATCTCAAGCAATTTGTCAAGAGGGGGGTCGTCGTATATGCCACAGATGTTTGCCGGCCGGTTCCCCTCAGCATAAAGTCCTAGTTTGATCGGATCGCTGGCAACGGTAAACACGATTGGTATATCTTTAATCCGTTGTGCTGTGGCTATGAGTGCAGGTGTTGTAACCGTGATGATCAGGTCAGGTTTCTCCCGGGCAACCGCCTCTACGATCTGCGGCAGCTGTGCGATATCGCCTTGTGCCGACCAGCTCTTTATGATGTAATCATCACCTGAGCGCAAACCACTTTCCAGGAGTCCGACCCCAATACCCTCCACAGCCCTGTCTAATGCATGATTTTCAACCAAACGTATGAGCGCGATGTTTGAAAGGTCACCCTCCTGCTTGTCAAGCAGGGCCTGAATGGTTTCATTTACCTTCCAGACTCCACTCAACCGATCCAGCACATCATGATTGAGCCGGAACCTTTCGGGAACAACATTTTCGATACGGAATGTAGCCGGGTCAGCTCCTTTAAGTATTTCAACAGCCATGGCGGCTGTGTACTCCCCGACGGTAAAATAGTTGGCACCCAGACCAAACAGTGCTCCGGAAAGTGCATCCAGGTGGTCATTTGTAAATACAGGGATGCCTGCCCGCGTCGCAATGTTGATAATCATGTTTATGGATGCCATGGCCACCGTATCACCACCAACCCATATGGCCTCAACTCCCTGACCGGTGAGTGAGCGCACCGCTTCCGAGACTTCATTGGTGTTTGTTGCGATGGTCTCAACCAGCTCAAAATTCAGTTCTTCACATATTTGCCGTGCTTCAAGCATACAGGCTTCCGAACATTGTTCACCGGGGTTCCAGACCACTCCGATGCGACGTAGGTTTGGATTCAGCTCTCTAGCCAGAATAAAGCTTTGCCTTACCGGCTGAAAGGTACCAATTCCTGCCATGTATGGCGGATGTTCGTGAGGCGCCGGGCCGGTAATACCAACGCCTGTGCCATAGGGATCGGTAACGGCACCAAACACATGGAGCTTTTGCGTCGAACGGTTCGCCGTTGCGAAGGCCTGCAGAGCAACCGTGCTGGAGGTGATCACCATGTCATATGGCCCGTTAGCCAATTCACGCGAAATGGTCACTGCAGTTGCATAATCACCGTGTGCATTAAAGCGCTTCACATTGCTGCCGTCGGCAGCATAGAAACCTTGCTCGCGGAATTCGCTGATCACACCTGCCACATGGGCTTCAAGCAGTGTTGTGGATGCTATTTGCATAATGGCAATCTGTGGCAAATCATCCCTGCTTTTGGGTGTTCGCCCTTGTCGCTGCTCAAGATCAGATAAAAGCAACACAGTGGAGGTAAGCATAATCAGGCTTATGGCCAGTCAAAGGTCTTTGAGCAATTTCATGTTGTCGTTTTTACAGAATACCTGCATTCAAGGTCCATAAAAGCATCCAATCAGAACATAATCCTACGTTCATCAAAGATAATAAAACCGTTAAAATATGCAACAAAACAGACGCAAAATCTACTATGTTTTTAGTTGTTTGCAAAACCCTACACGTCAATGCGTTACAAAGGTCAAGGCAAAATTGCCATTAAAAAAGTTGGTTATAATCAATAGATTATTTTTCTTTGCACCCTGTTTAACAAAAAAAAAGGAGAAACCATGTCTGACATTGCAACAAGAGTAAAAGCTATCATTGTTGATAAGCTTGGTGTAGATGAAAAAGAGGTAACACCTGAGGCAAGTTTTACAAACGACCTTGGTGCCGATTCTCTTGACACAGTAGAACTCATTATGGAGTTTGAAAAAGAGTTTAATCTTGCCATTCCTGATGACCAGGCCGAAAAAATCAGCACGGTAGGTGAAGCGATTGCTTACATTGAGAATAGCAACAAGTAAAACGTTTTTTTTAATGATAAGGCCCACATGTACGGTTTTATTCGTGTAAAAGCGCGAATTGACCCATGTGGGCTTTATTCAAGTAACTGTTAAACTAATCAGAACCTGTATGGAACTCAAAAGAGTAGTTGTTACCGGCCTGGGGACGCTTAACCCGCTGGGAAACGACATTGACACATATTGGAAGGCATTGTTGGAGGGCAAAAGCGGTGCGGCCCCCATAACACACTTTGATGCTTCACAGTTTAAAACCCGGTTTGCCTGTGAACTTAAGGGATATGACCCAAAGGATCACTTCGACAGGAAAGAGGCCCGCAAATATGACCCTTTTACCCAATACGCGATGATTTCAACGGCCGAAGCAGTCAAAGACAGCGGTCTGAATGTCGAAACCATTGATTCGGATCGTGTTGGTGTGATCTGGGGTAGCGGTATCGGAGGATTGGAAACATTTTTAAAAGAGGTTTCCGATTACGCAAAAAGTGACGGACCTCCACGTTTTAGTCCTTTCTTCATTCCAAAGATGATTGCTGACATCGCAGCAGGACATATCTCAATCAAATACGGTTTCAGGGGCCCGAATTATACAACCACCTCTGCCTGTGCTTCTTCGGCAAATGCTTTGGTAGACTGTTTCAACCTCATACGCCTTGGGAAAGCCGACGTCTTCATCAGCGGTGGATCTGAGGCAGCGATCAATGATGCCGGTGTTGGCGGATTCAGTGCCATGCACGCCATTTCTGTGCGCAACGACGACCCCACAACAGCTTCTCGTCCGTTCGACAAAGACCGTGACGGGTTTGTATTGGGAGAGGGCAGCGGCACCATTATTTTTGAAGAATTGGAGCACGCCCTTAAACGCGGAGCCAAGATATATGCAGAAGTTGTTGGCGGCGGAATGTCTGCAGACGCCTACCACATGACCAGCCCACATCCTGATGGGCTTGGCGCTGTAAACGTAATGAAGTATGCTTTGGAGGATGGCGACATAAAGCTCGAAGATGTTGACCACATAAACACCCATGGCACTTCAACACCGCTTGGTGACATCGCTGAGCCAAAAGCCATCGTTACCCTTTTTGGTGAGCACGCTTACAAAATCAGCATCAATTCAACCAAGTCGATGACAGGCCATTTGCTTGGTGCCGCAGGCGCCGTTGAAGCGATTGCAACGATTCTTGCCGTACAAAACGACATTGTGCCACCCACGATAAACCACTTTAACCTGGACCCGGAAATCGACAACAAGCTTGATTTTACGTTTAACAAAGCCAAAAAACGTATAGTGAACGTCGCTTTATCCAATACCTTTGGTTTTGGGGGTCACAATGCCTGCCTTGCATTTAAAAAGTTTAAACAATAGTTGATCGTTTGCGCATATTTAAGTTTAACCGTTTAAAGCAAAAGACAGAAGAACAGGAACTGTCTGATACCATTAGCAACATTTTTGGATACAGGCCAAAAAACGTTGCCATCTATAAGCTTGCGTTTTGCCATAAATCCAAAGCAGACAATACAACCAATGGATTCAAACATGGCAACGAACGCCTTGAATACCTCGGAGATGCAGTGTTGGGGTCGGTTGTTGCTGACTTTTTATTCAAAAAATTCCCTTTCAAAGAAGAAGGTTTTCTTACTGAGATGCGTTCACGCATTGTAAGCCGAAGCAACCTTAACCTTTTATCAAAAAAGCTTGGACTGGATAAACTAATTCAGTCGAGTCAGGATAAGGGGATTCCCGGATCATCGATCATGGGAGATGCCTTTGAAGCTTTTGTCGGTGCACTTTATCTTGACAGGGGTTATGTCTTCACAAAAAGCATCATCATTCAGCACATTATTCAAACCCACCTGGACATTGACGAACTGATGGAGCGCGAAATGAATTTTAAAAGCAAAGTGATTGAGTGGGCACAGAAGCACCGAAAAGCATTGGCTTTTAATCTTGTTTCTGAAAAAGAAAACGGAAAAAAAGCAAAGACTTATACTGTTGAGTTGTGTATAGAAAACAAGCCATGTGCCAACGGTCAGGACTTCTCAATAAAAAAAGCGGAACAGCGTGCAGCGCAAAAGGTCTGGGATCTACTGCAAACCAGTGAAAGCGGAAACGGGTCAAATATTTAAATTACCTTTGTGTTAGTGAAGCACAAATTCAAGCATCCCCGTGGGCTTATGGTAAAAAAAACAAAACTCAGCGTTAAGTATACTCCTGACTTTAAGGTCATTGCGTTGTTTTCGCAACAAAAGGACTATCGGATCTGCTGGTTAATAAACCACCACCTTCAATTCGACATGAAAAGGTTGTCTGACTTTTGCTTTACACCATATAAGCAAAGTGAAACAATTCAATTCCCTGTTTACGGTTATGCAGACAGGGTAAAAAGATTGCATTATTTTTTATTGACAAACAAACGTCCTGAGGGGATCCTTTTTGAGTTACCCAAAAACATGGATTACCTGCTTCTGATAAAAAACCCAGGGGCCGGTTTTGAGATGAAGACTTGTGTAAATAACCTTCGTAACATTGACAATATCCAGGGAGCTTTCCCACTTGAAAACGGTTTGGGAAACAGGTCAGACCTTATTCTGTATGACTTCGAAATTTATGCCGATGAGGCGATCAGATCAAGCACTTCTGGCTGATCTTAACAAGGACGCCCTATCTGTTCATCAGGGCAATAACAACAGTTTCCTGTTTTAGGCCTGTATGCACAGTTACCAGGTAACTTCCATGGTTCAGAGATTCAAGATGGGGGAACAGGTTGTTCAGGTAAAATTCATGAACGCCCGGTTCCAGTAGCAGGTTCACGAGATCAAGGGTTCTCCCCTGCGCATCGGTCAGCAACATTTGTATTTCGGCTGATTGTTGAATGGTAATTACAGCAAACGATTGCCGGCCAACCGGGTTTGGAAATATTTTGAGCATTTTTTGGTCATTGGTTGCTTGAAGCTTTTGATAAGACACAATGTCCTCCTGATACTCATAAGCTCCAATATCGATTCGCCCATTCCTGAAACGCTCATTCCCTGCAAGATCCTGTGCGGGAAGCCCAAAATTTTCCGACTCCGGATTACCGGCCATAATGCAAGGAGAACCTTCTTTAAGCTGGTAAGGATGATCTCCGCCACCAATAAACATGGGGTCAGACTCTATGCATTCAACATAGTCGCCGGTCAGGCCGGCGCCACCTATACCCTCAGCACCAAACTCAATGTTACAATAATAAAAATCGATTTGGGAGGCGGAATCCCAGATAAAAACCTGGGAATCGATAGTGGAAGAGTGAGCCGTATTGCCCCAAAACAGGTTGTTGTGCAACTGAGCAAAAGCATGGTTCACATAAAGCCCACCACCTTGCCCGGCATAGTTGTCAACGAAAGTATTATTAACTAAATCTACCCGCGAGCCGTTTAATGAAAGGCCACCACCAAAAAACATAGCAGTGTTTGCCAGAAACAGGTTGTTGGCAATTGGCTCAGAAAAGGAGCTGCGCAAAACACCCATTCCTCCTCCCAAAGGAGCATCGTTATGCTTAAATATATTGTTGGCAACCAACACATCACAGCTATCCAGGCTCAAACCGCCGCCCATGCCTGATGCCCAGTTATCCTGAAATTCATTAAACATAACAGTGCCTTTGCTGCGCAGGCCAAACAGACCGCCGCCGTAACCCCAGGTTTCTTCAGCTGTTGGAGGGTGTCCGGCATAATTCTCAATAAACATGGAGTGAAAGACAACGGGGTTGCTGTTTTCAAAATACAAACCGGCACCCTTCATGTAGCAATAATTCCTGAAAAAGGTACAATGACGGACTTGAAAATTGCCTTTCCCCAAAATATGAACAGCTCCTCCGTTTTGAATAAACTCTGAATAGGGTGCTTTGGCATATTCAAAATGGCAATGTTCAAAGATTGCTTTTGTTTCATCGTGAAGATGTTCAGAGCCATATACAAATATACCTCGCCAGGCACCGGTGGTTTCAAAAATATTATACAGTCCCGTTGTATCATTAACGCTAAACACAATGGGTGCTTCTGGTGTTCCGGTTGCTTCAATGTTTCCCAGCACGTTGAATCCAAAAAAGTCCTGGAATTCAACATAAACGCCGGGTTTAACCTCCAGTGCTTTGTCGGCGGGCAAATAGATTTCTCCGGTCACAAATATGGTATCGGCATTCCAAACACCGGAGACCTCACCTTCAACAAACATGTTTTTCCCGCAGTGGGTCTGCTGGCTGTACGCGCCAAAGGTGATGGCAAATAAGAGAATCAGCGTAATTGGTTTCATGGATTTTGTTGTTGATACAAGGCATGCCTTGTCAGTACATTCATTGTTTATTGTTAATCTATGTCACCCCTTCGGGGTTTGCTTTTTGTAATATCCTGCAGCCTATAACCCTAAACTTTAAACTCTAACCCAGATCCCAGTTCCCAGTTCCCAGTTCCCAGCTCCCAGTTCCCAGCTCCCAGTTCCCAGTTCTCAGGCCAAGTCCGGCCTGCAAATATCCCTTCTATTTTTTTCCTTCGAGCTTCGAGCTTCCAGCTTCGAGCTTTTTCGCTTCATCCCAGAAAACGTCCATCTCTGCCAGATTCATTTTTTTCATGTCTTTACCGGCCTTTTTTGCTTGCTCCTCAAGGTGTTCAAAGCGCCTGACAAACTTCTTGTTGGTTCGTTCGAGCGCGTTTTCCGGATTTACGCCAATAAAACGGGCATAGTTGATCAGTGCAAACAGCAGGTCACCAAACTCCGCTTCGGTGGTTCTTTTACAAGCCCCCTTTTCAACTTCTGTCCTGAGTTCATCCATCTCCTCCTGCACCTTCTCCCACACCTGCTCCGGTCTCTCCCAGTCAAAACCCACACCTTTTACCTTATCCTGAATGCGATATGCCTTTATCATAGCGGGAAGGGACTTGGGAACGCCGGAAAGGACACGTTTTTTGCCTCCTTTCAGTTTGATCTTCTCCCAGTTATCTTTAACCTCTTCAGCGGTGTTTGCCTCAACATCACCATAAATGTGCGGATGGCGGTTTATCAGTTTCTGATTGATCCCATCAAGCACATCCTTAATGTCAAAAGCCTTTTTCTCACTGGCAATCTTTGCATAAAACACGATGTGCAGCATCAGGTCTCCCAACTCCCCCCGGATGTCGTCCATGTTCTGATCAAGGACGGCATCAGCCAGTTCGTAAGTTTCCTCTATGGTCAGATGGCGCAAACTTTCCAGGGTTTGTTTTTTGTCCCAGGGACACTGAGCCCTCAGGTCATCCATGATGTCCAACAGCTCCCAAAAAGCCGTTAATCGTTCGTCCATAAAATTTTTTTTGCCAAAGGTAGCAACAAAACATCTATAAACAAATCATATCTTCGAGCGGCAATCGGCCTTATGCGTACGTTTTCATACATTGGGTGCACGTATACGAACACTTTTTTACACACAAAAAAGGCAAAAACGCCACAAGGTTCTGTTTTTAGGCACATTAAGAAGTATGGCACAATATTCGTTCCCGTTATGCAAAGAAACCATTAAACAGTTTTGTGATGGACAGGATTATTAAAAAGAAGAAATGGACAGTCAAAAGGCTCATAAGCATAGCAGGTGTGCTGGCTTTTGGTGTATTTATATTGTATTTGTTATTCTTTCGCGACACCAGCAGCAGGCTTTACGTAGACAGGGACAAAATGACCGTTGCCGAAGTTCAACAGGGCCATTTTCAGGAGTTTATCCCTGTTGATGGAGTCGTTCAGCCCATTGTCACAATATACGTGGATGCTGTGTTTGGCGGGCGGGTCGAAGAGATTTTTGTTCGCGACGGCGCCCATGTTGAAGAGGGAGACAAGATCCTCCGTCTGGCAAACGCTCAGCTGGAGCTAAACTATATGCAACAGGAGAATACAGCCCTTGAAGTTCTTGACAGATATCAAAATACACGTTTGGGCCTGGAGCGCAACATGTTTAATCTTGAACGGCAGCTTGCAGATCTTGAGTATCGTCTCGACATTGCCCAAAAAGACTATTTGCGTAAAAAGCATTTTTATGAGGAGGGTGTAATCTCTGATGAGGAATATGAAAATGCCGAAAGGGAATATCGTTTTGCACAGCGTAATTTTGATATCGGGGTGCGCACCATGCGTCACGATTCACTCTATGTTTCCACACAGATGCAACAGATCAACCAATATATTTCCCGCGTGGAGGAAAACATCAACATGCTGCATGAAACCCTTGGCCAATTGATCATCCGTTCACCCATCAGCGGCCGTTTGTCCTCATTTAATGCAGAGCGGGGGGAAACGAAGGCTGCCGGAGAAAACCTGGGTCAAATTGACGTGCTTGACGGTTTCAAGCTTCGTGCGCGCATTGATGAGCGCTATGTAAACCGCACTTACATTGGGCAACCTGCTTCCTTTGAATATGGAGGACAAACTTACCATCTGGAAATTAACAAAATATACAGCAACATCACGGGAGGTGCCTTTGAGGTGGACATGGAGTTCAACGGAGATGAACCGGGAGGGATCCGTCGCGGGCAAACTTTACAGCTTCGTTT
>SKTA01000007.1 GCA_007122745.1 Bacteroidales bacterium | reverse complement strand
TTATTGAACATGATCGGAATGAAGCAATGCAGCTGGAATGAAGGAGGCAGAAGCGACCTTCTGAAAGCAGGACATGTGATAAATAAACCGGAACTGTTGTTTGAAAAAATTGAGGATGACGCCATCCAGATACAGGTCGACAAACTTCAGGAAACGCTTAACAAAAATAACGCGGAAGAGACAGCCAAACCACTGAAGGAGACCATCACTTTCGACGATTTTACGAAGCTGGACTTGCGCACGGCGACCATCCTGGAAGCTGAAAAGGTGCCAAAGACTAAAAAACTTCTCAAGCTATTGGTCGATACGGGTGTTGACAAACGCACGGTGGTCTCAGGAATTGCCGAACACTTCGACTGTGATACCCTGCCAGGAAAAAAAGCCGTGATCCTTGCCAACCTGGCACCGAGAAAGATTAAGGGTGTTGAGTCGCACGGAATGCTGCTGATGGCTGAAAACCAAGACGGATCCCTGACTTTCATCGCTTCGGAAGAAAACTTTGCTAACGGAAGCACCATCAGTTAAGCAAAATTGAAATTTAAGTTAAAAACATGCAGGAATAAACAGTATTTTTGCTAACTGGTATTTAAATTTCAAAAAAATACTTACCTTTGCAATGGTAATCGGCCCCGTAGTTCAACGGATAGAATAGAAGTTTCCTAAACTTTAGATACAGGTTCGATTCCTGTCGGGGCTACCATCTTTTTTACAAACAACCTGCTTTGCGTTTTGGTCTGTTGGCTAAACCGCACAACAGGTTAAACGTATTGTATTATGAACAGAAAAGAAGACAGGCCGAGCAAAATCGCTTATGAGCGTCATCTGAATCAATTGGGTGTTCCGGAGGATCAGAAAAAGTCAAAAGGAGGCATCATCCCCGATTATGTGAAATACGGAACCTGGTTGAGGGTGAACAAACCGGAGTTTTTTAAAAGCACCTATGAAGCCTGGAAAGCCAAAGTGCGCGCCGAACAGGATTTTGGAGAATAAATATACTACCCTACAACACAGCAAATCGTGAACCCCCTGAGACGTCTGGCAGGACAAACAGCTATTTACGGGCTGAGCAGCATCGTGGGCAGGCTGATCAATTTCCTCCTGGTGCCTCTCTATACCCGTGTCTTTCTCCCTGGCGAATATGGTGTGGTTACCATTATGTACACCTACGTTGCCGTTCTGCTGATCGTTCTGACCTATGGGATGGAGACAGCCTATTTTCGCTTCTCAGAACAACATCCCGAACAGAAAAACAGGGTGTTCAGCACCACCTTCCTGCCGATCCTGTTTACATCCACCCTGTTTATTTTCTTTGTTGTTATTTGGCGGCAAAGCCTCGCAGAGGTGATGCGTTATCCGGATAATGTTGAATATATCGTATGGATCGGCCTGATCATCGGAATGGACGCCCTGGCAGCCATTCCCTTTGCAAGACTCCGTGCCGAAAACAAACCCTTGCGATTTGTTGTGATCCGGCTGGCAGGAATCGCCGTCAACATCAGTCTGGTACTGTTTTTACTGCTTCTTTGTCCATGGCTTATGGAAAATGCGGGCGACACGGTTCGTCAATATGTGGCGTATATTTACAAACCGGAAATAGGCGTGGGCTATGTGTTCATCGCCAACCTGATCGCCTCAGCCATAACACTTCTGCTCCTGTCGCCCGTGATGCGGCAGGCGCGGATAAAGCCCGATCCTGTCCTGCTGCGAAAAATGCTGATCTATGCGTTGCCCCTGCTCGTGGCCGGATTGGCAGGATGGATCAATGAAGCCCTCGACAAGCTGTTGCTGAAGTTCATCCTGCCCGAAGAAACCGCCATGTCGCAAGTGGGGATATACGGTGCCGTTTACAAGCTTTCAATCATGATGACCATATTCATCCAGGCGTTCCGGTTTGCCGCCGAACCTTTCTTTTTTGCCCAGGCAAAGCAACAGGATGCGAAAAACACCTATGCAAAGGTTATGAACTATTTTGTGATTGCTTGCCTGGTTATCTTTCTTGGAATCACACTTTTTATGGATGTCGTTAAGCATTTCATCGGACCACAATACCATGAAGGGTTGATTGTTGTGCCCATCCTCCTGCTGGCAAATCTGTTTCTGGGAATCTATTTCAACCTGTCTATCTGGTACAAACTGACAGGGAAAACCTATTATGGTGCATGGTTTTCCGTTGTGGGAGCGGTTATTACCATTTTGTTGAACCTTTGGTGGATACCGATCGTGGGTTATTACGGGTCAGCCTGGGCTACCTTCATCTGCTATTTGTTATTGGCAATACTTTCCTATCTTTTTGGGCAAAGGCACTACAAAATTCCTTACCAGGTGATCCGTATCCTGCTGATGATCTCTTTTGCCGTCCTGATCTTCCTTGTCAGCTTTTTTACCACCGGAATGCCAACAACGCTGATGTATGTCGTACATCTCCTTCTGCTGGGGTTGTTTTTGTTTGTTACAATCGTCACGGATCCAACGTTAAGGTCTGCAAATAAGATCTTTAGGGCAAGGTGACCAAGCCCCGGCTTGCCCATTTCTCCAAAATTTCTTATCTTTGCGCAAACACTGATCCGGAAACCGTGCCTGTATCCTCCGGCCGGTTGTGTGCCGTGACTAAGGCTCCCCGAAACGGTTCCTGCAAGATCACTCAAAGGTGAAACGTATTTTCCGGCATCAAAAACCTTAAATAAAATAATGTCTGTAATAATGAGTCATAAAATCACGGAAGTTAATATCAAACCATCATCAAAAAAAGCGTTTTTTGTTTTTCTTGAAGAGAATTCCCGCGTGGCAGAACTGCTGCAAAAAGCGGAAACTGTTACCGGGTTTCAGGAAGGGGTTCGCGATCTTGTAATGACCTACATGGACAACCACCCGCACACTTATAGTTTTTACCGTTTTGAATCGGAAGGACGCGAAGCGATGGAAGCGCTCAGCTGGCAGGATTATGCTGCAATTCGAATCCTGGATTACCTTGACCACGCCGGAAAGTCCTATAAAGACCTGAACCTTCGCGGGGCAGAGGTAAGCAATGATCCTTTCGGACTGATCTGGCAAGTTGCAGCAGGTGAGAAGGTGGCCGTAGAACCCGACTTTTTCAATGACATGATCCACCTTTTCAGGCAGTTCAGGGGAGAGGCCAGGCGTCAGATCCCCGACAGCGCAAAGGTGTTGGAGTGGATGAAGCGTTACCCATCAGGTCTTGATGCGGAAGTGATCAAAATCAGAAGTA
>SKTA01000110.1 GCA_007122745.1 Bacteroidales bacterium | reverse complement strand
TCACCTATTCTTCCACGATGGATACAACATGGACTGGCAACAGTATACATATCACCTTACGGATTTTGTTCCTGTGGGTACCCCGGTTTATGTGGCTTTCCGGGAGCATATGGAGTTTTATCCGGAGGCTTCTCCCATTATACTTCTTGATAATGTGTATATAGGCCCGGCCGATAAGAGTCCTCCTGCCATCAAGGGAGTCGACACAACCTGCTTAACAGGATTTGAGTTGTGCCTGGATTATACACTAACGGAGCAAGAAAAAGCCAAATCATTTCTGGGTTTTAATGTGTTTCTTGACGACATGAACAACCCGGTTGCCACCGATATTCAGCAGCCTTCCTTTGTTTTCGGGCAGCTGGAAGGGGGAGATTATACTGCTGGGGTACAATCTGTTTTTTCTTCAGGCGTGTCGGAAATCATTACAATACCATTTACAGCTGATGGAACAGTAGACGTTCCGGACATTAGCGCAGAAGGGAACCTTAGCATTTTTCCCAACCCGGTATCTGAAACGCTAAATATAATATCCCATGATATGATAAATGAGATTGTTGTTTATGACTTAGCTGGAAATATGGTCTATTCAAGAAGTCTAAACAATAACACCGCTCACGTTTGTGTGGCAGATATGCGATCGGGGATCTATGTCTTAAGAGTTCAAACGGAATCCTCTATGTTTACTGAAAAGATTCAGGTTGTAAACTAGCTGTTAAATAAACGGAAAGGGGGACAGGTGCCCTCTTTTCGGTTTTTAAAAAAGCAAAAACGAAATAAGATTATGAAAAAGAAAAATCTTGCAGTCAATTTTCTTAAAGCCATTATTTCGCTAGCTGTCATTTTAGTGGCAATGCATGCTTTGTATGCCAAACCAACAGAACCGGTTAAATACAAATTTGAAAAAGAAACCGGTGGCAAAATCGAAAACGAACGGGTAATTTTACCTTGTGGTCTGGTTCGTCTTAAAAACGGGCAAGCACCTGTATCCAACAACACCAGTGAAGGGTGGAGCTATACCCAGAGCCTTGATGGTCCGCGTGCAGAACATGCCTTAATACCCCTAAAAGATGGCAACATTTTAATGGTTGGCGGATACAGCCGGGATCCTGATGCACCCGATGGCACCAATCCAAACTTTCATCCCGAACAGGGAAAAATTTACAACCCCCTGTTGCAGACATGGAATAATGGGCCATCACTTAACACCGGACGCTCGGGTTTTGTTGGCCTGCTTTTACAAAACGGTAAAGCTGCACTTGTTGGAGGGAGCGATTTAACCGGCCATCATCCAAACATAGAAATTTTTGATCCCGAAACAGGGGAGTTCTTTTTATCTGCCGACATGCAAGTTGAAAGATTGGGCCATGACGCCATTGAACTGAATGATGGGAGGATTCTGGTTGTTGGCGGCACTGATGGCTGGGGCACATTTTTCAACAGTTCCGAGATTTATGACCCGGAAACAAACACCTGGGAAATGGTTGAGAGCACATTTTCGCTGCCCAGATCTATCGGCCAGCTTGCAAAGCTGAACGATGGCAGAGTAATGTATATGGGGGGGAGCAACAACTGGATTTCACGGAACAATGTTGATGTGTTTGACCCCGCTACAGGACAGTGGAGTAGTTTAACACCTATGAACAAAAACAGACAACAGTTTAGTGTGGAAAAACTAAACGATGGTCGTATTATGGTGGTCGGCGGATTGTCGATCCAGGCGCATGAAACCTTTTCAAGTGTAGAAATCTTTGATCCGAATGAAAACATCTGGACTTTCGGGTCCGGAATGAATCACCCGCGCAGCAATGCTTCAACACTCCTGCTGCCAGACGGAGACTTGCTGATCGCCGGAGGCCAACTGCTAAATAGCGTGGAGCATTTTTGTTCCCAATCCAACCAATGGCGGTTACGTCATGAAATGAACCAAAAACGGTCATGGTTTGGGCTCACACTGATGGAAAACGGAGAATTACTGGCAGTTGGTGGCACTTACGGCTGGGATGAAGTCTGGGAGACAGCTGAAGTATACAGACTGTATTTTGGAAACCTTGAAGCCGACCATTTAACTTTGGATTTTGGGAATGTTGAACAAGGCGAGCTGACAGAAATGGATATTAGACTTAAGAACAATGGTCATGCTTGGGTTGAGTTGGTTGATCATTCATTTTCGCGACCAGCGTTCTTTTTGTCCGAAGACCTGCCAGCATTGATTTTTTCAAAAGAAGAATCAAACATCACCATTTCTTTTACCGGCAATCTTGATTCAGGATTTTTTGAAGAAACCCTTACACTTGTTATTAACCAAGGGGATGGTGAAGAAAACATGGAACTGACCCTTACCGGCACAATTGTTGTCCCAACGTCTGTTGTGCCTGCGGATGCCTGTAAACCTATCGTTTCCGTGTTCCCAAACCCTACGAAAGGGGAGCTCACCATTCGGTCAGAAAGTAAATTATTAAATATGTTTATTGCAGATATAACGGGCAGAGTTGTCTTCGAAAAAGCGGGCATAAACACCAATGAAGCGGTAATCGATCTTGGCCGTTTTGGACATGGTGTATATTTTATAAACACAACAAACAAATACGGCTTGTTTGTTGAAAAAGTTATTCTCTCAGGAGACTAAGGTTTTTACTGTTTTTGGTCATATTGCATAGTAAAGAACAACACAGAACAACGGACAACTTTTGCAACCTCAAGTTTCTCTTCATAGTTTTGGGTTGACAGGAAGGGAGCAAAGCGCTTCCTTCCTTTGTTTTACGAGGTCGTTTATTACGCCGGAGGTTGCTCCTCCTGCTCCTCCTGAGGGAATTTCATTGACCAGATGATTGCCTCAACCTGGCGCATGTAATCCCTTTTGCGATATTTAGGGGCAAACACCCAGCCGTCGACCATAAAAAGGCGGTTGGTGGTCTCATCCACAAAGGTATATGTTACAAACGGGCCGCCCATGAAGTCGCCGTGAACGCGCCACAGGCTTCTGGCCTCTATGGCATATTTATCGTTGAAGGAGATCTCGCGGAATTGTGGACGCAGCTCCATTTCTCCGCGGTAGGTGGTCATGAAAGTACCCGGAAACTGTCCGGGAATGTATTTTTGGGTGATGGAATCGCGCCGTGCCCAGATCACGTCCTCATCAAAATCGATGGCAGGATCGGTGTAATCAAGTGTCCATATCATCACCGCCTGATCAAACTCCTCGTTGGTGGCCGACTTTCTCAGCCAGATGAAGTT
>SKTA01000127.1 GCA_007122745.1 Bacteroidales bacterium | reverse complement strand
ATCTGCAATCCGGCAACTCTATCCATCATTTCCAGGCTTGAATATATGTGTTGCGATTGGATGTAGTGATCAAGGGCAGCCTCATAAAAAGCCTGTGAATGATTCAGGGTACCCAGGCTTTCATGGATTTCTGCCAATCCCGGGTTATGTCCCATTCTGGTATAAATGGTTTTTGCATGGTCATAGAAGATATGGGCACTGTCAGGTTGTTCAAGTTTAATATAGACACTCCCCAGGGCCGTAAGTGCCTCAGCTTCGGTTTTCTGCATATTGGTTTCCCTGGCTATGGCAAGACTCCTGTTTAAATAATCAACAGCGAGCCAATGCCTGTCCCACAAAACGTAAAGCCTGCCAATCTTGATGTAAGTATCCGCAATGCTTTCTTTGGCAAATGATAATTTTAATGCCGAAGAACTGTGCTGCCGCAGCATCGCCTGCCCAAGAACCACGTATTTGATTTCCAATGCCTGCTCAAACCAGTTCAGTGCTTCGATAAAGTCGTAACGCAATGAATATATGGTGCCCATCTTGTCGTAACACATGCCCAGACCCAGCGGGTCATCATGCTCGGTGCGTACACGGATGCTTTCCAGCAAATCATCCTCTGCCTCCTGCAGCCGCCATGTTTTAATCAACACATCCGCCCGTTCCTCCAGTTGATTGGCCGCGTTGATGGCCCATTGACGAAACGATACCGGCAACAATGATTTTTTCATTCCGCTTCCATATTCCACATAAAACCGGTCAAAGCATTCGATGGATTTGTCAAAATACACCAGGGCAGCATCATATTTGCCCCAGTGGTTATAAATCCTGGCAATGCGTCCCAATACTTTTGCCCTGAAAAAGTCATAATATGGCTTTTTTTTATCAGGATCCGAAAGAATCCCGTTTAATTCGAGCATCAGGTCAACAGCATGCCGGTACTCGCCATAATGGGCCAGGTTGATGCTGATCTCCTCAAGCTCGCTTGCCATTCTAAATAAATTATCTCCCTTGTAAATCAGTTCTTTGTGTTGTTCATAGATTTGTTTGGCTGCTTCGAGGTGTTGTCTTTTTTGTATATGCTCATTGGTGATGGAGGCTTGTCGCATCAGTCCGATGTGGGCATTGAAATGGGCCAGCCAGGCAGTGTCAGGGTCAAGCAATAACAAAGGTTTATGGTGATACTGAAAAGCTGTTCCGGTTTCATTCATTGATAAGCTGTACCGCCAAATACTTTCCCAAACCCTGTATCGTAAAGTCCAGTGTGTTTTGCTGTCAAAATATGTTTCCGCATCAAGCAACGGCTGCAATCCTTCCGCCAGGTCTTTATTTTCTGCGTGTTTATACAGCGACACCAGGTAATTCGCCTTAACCAGACCATTGTTATAGTTTAACTTTTGGGACAATTCCAATGCTTCGGCCAATATCTTTTGATGGCCAGGCGTATAGTTGCCTGATCTTAGATATGCATAGGCTATCTCACAAAGCATATCCACCTTTTCCCTGCCACCGGTCTTTTTCAGCAAGGCTTCCAGGCTATCAATATTGGTCACCGGGTTAAACCACGAGAGCGAGTGGGCAGGGATATGAAGCATCCGGTCCTCACCGGCAGCATTCACCGGCGGAAGCAAAAACAACAGGCATAAGAAGTACAATCTTTGCATGTGCAGCTATTCAGGTATGCGACAGCCGTCCAAACTTTTCGAACAGCTCCGGGCGTTTGCGAACAGCCACCGGAATCTTCAGCTCTCCTTCAAGAAACACAAACCCACCCTGGGATTTTTCAAGCCGCCTGACATATTTCAGGTTGACCAGGTAGCTTTTATGAACCCTGAAAAAACCGCTTCCTGAAAGAATCTCCTCATAGTCTTTGAGATTGGCTGAGGCAACAATTTCGTTTTTATTTATAAGAAAAATAGTCACATAATTGTTATCTGACCGGCAGTAAAGGATTTCGTTTACAGGAATCAGGTGTATATGATCATGCGTTTTGATGATGATTTTTTTCTGATCCCTTCCAGCACTGTCGAGATGTTCTTTCAGGTTGGCCAGCTGGACATGGAAATCCCGTTGCATAACATCACTGACCTTGGCCACGGCCCCGACCAGGTCATCAGGGTCCAGGGGTTTTAACAGGTAATCGAGGGCGCTGAACCGGAAGGCCTTTACGGCAAATTGATCGTGAGCGGTAATGAAGATGATCTTAAAATCAATGGTCTGAAATTTATCAAGGAGGTCAAATCCGGTGCCATCACCCAGTTGAATATCGAGCAATACCAAGTCGGGCCTGTGCTTGTTGATAGCGGTCAAGCCGGATTGCACACTTTCGGCCTTTGCCACCACCTTGATCGTGGGACAATAATTCCCGGTCATTTTCTCGATGGTAAGCCGCTGGTGTGCTTCATCATCAATAATGATGGTGCGAAGCATGTTAAGGACCGAATTGTTATTAAAGTTACGAAATTATTTTGGATAATATGTATTTGTATTGAAAAAAGGATTAAGCTTAAGGTTAAGATTGAGATTCAGCACAATAAAGTGACGGGCACTGAGATCCGGAAAATGTCTCAACACTGACAAAAACTAAAGCAATCCGGAAAACAAGATATAATCAGCCTGGTTTTATTAAAGACTAATAATGCTTAGTAATACGCTAATCTTCAATACTTTATGCTATTTTTGCTCTCACCAAATATATGCCCGGAGGCTGTACCTTGAGGCTAAAGGCATGCTCATAATATGTGGATACCTGCTCGTGAATGACAATTTCTCCATGAATATTATAAACCTCCACCGTCATTACAGATTCAGATGTAACACCAGAAAGCGCAAGGGTAAATACATTTCTAACGGGGTTTGGAAATATTCTGAAACAAGCTGAACTGCTGCTGTCTCCCATATCCGGAATAAGTAATTCGTTATCTTTTATTTGCTCAGAATCATCTGTATCTGATGAAAGAAAATGCTCATCTATACAGAAAGGCGATTACGGGTTACAGATCAGCGACGACAGGTTGCTGCCGGGGAGTTCGGCAGTAGCCTGGCTGCTATCCGCTTATGTGAACAACATCTTTGAGCGGCACAGGGTGGGCATTCTATATGGACAGGCAGACCCACACTGGCTGATTTCTGCAAGCTTTGCACCCAATGTCACCATGGCGGAACTGCGCTATCGCTATACGATCGCTTCCTGGATACATTACGAATTCGGGTTTGTTCCGAAACCGATTATCTGACAATCAACTTCTCATAATGACT
>SKTA01000033.1 GCA_007122745.1 Bacteroidales bacterium | reverse complement strand
GTCAATCGTTTTGCAGGATGTAATCAATAATCTTTGCCCGCTCCGCCTGAACCTCTTTGCGGCGTTGCAGATCTTCAGAACGGTCGAAATATTTCCTGCCGTCAAGCCAAGTTTGTTGCGGAATCGACAAGCTTGAGAGCGGGTGACCGTTCCATATTACGAAGTCAGCATCCTTGCCGGTCTCAAGGGACCCAACTCGGTGGTCAATGCCCATGATGATGGCAGGGTGCAGGGTGATGAAGTTCATCGCATCAATCTCATCAACACCGGTTTTTACCGTTTTTGCCGCTTCCCAGTTCATTCGGGTAGAAAGCTGTGTATTGTCGGAGTGCAGCGAAGTCAAAACACCAACTTCATTCAGCAGGCGCGCGTTGTGCAGAATGCCGTCCTGCGCTTCCACCTTAAAGGATGACCAGTCTGTCCAAACCACCGCAGCGGCTCCATGCTCCCTTAGCTCATCCGCGATCTTGTATCCTTCCAGGGTGTGTTCAAACGATCCGATGGTGAAACCAAATTCTTCCGCTACCCGCAACATCATTAACATTTCATCCTGTCGGTATGCATGCACGTGTGCCCTCCGCTCACCGCGGATCACCTCCAGGATGCTTTCAAGCTGCAGGTCTCTTTTTACAGGGATCCCTTTTCCTTGTTCCGCATGTCGATCGAGTGCTTTTCCATATTCCAAAGCGGCCTGAAAAGCGTCTTTGATGATCTGTTCGGTGCCCTGGCGCGTGTTGGGGTAACGAGTATCCATCCCTTTCACGTTTTCGCCGAGGGCCAGCTTCAGACCGGGTGCTGCATCGCTGATCAGCATATGATCGGGCAGACTGCCCCACCTCATCTTGATTATGGCATTTTGCCCTCCGATGGGATTTGCCGAGCCGTGAAACAGCGTGGCGGAGGTGATCCCACCGGCAAGGAGTCTGTAAATCCATACATTGTCGCCGTGCATCACATCGGTAATTCGGGTTTCCGATGTGATGGCGCTGCCCGTTTCATTCACCCCTCCAACGATGCTGGTGTGCAAATGGGGGTCGATCAACCCGGGTGTGACATGCATGCCGGTGGCATCAATGACGTGTGCGCCCAGTGGCGAGTCTATGTCTTTCCCGATCCTGGTGATAATGCCACGCGTGACCAGCATGTCGTAACCCTTCAGGATGCCTGCTTCACCTTGCGTCCATATGGTTGCATTTTTGATGTGAACGTGGCGCGGTTGCGCGGGGGACTCTGCCAGCCCATATTCCATCGATGGAAAACGGATCGGGAGATCCATTGCCTGATGTCCATCCTCTTTTTGCCGGTTGTTTTCCGCTGAAGCCTCCTCATGCTTTGCGAGCCATGTAAAATGATCCCCGGATGCATACATCCCGCTACCAAGCAGTTCCTGTTGACTTACATGAGCAGAAACCCTGATAAGCCCTTCTAACCCCAACGAATCCCCTGGAAACTGAAAAGAGATCCGGTTGCTGTCTTGTTTTAACTGCTTGACGGTGACCTCTGCCTGGTTTTTAGTCAATGTGCCGCTCAGACGGTTTTGTTGGCGACGAATGTGGAGCAGGGCGCCATTAAGAGACTGATGCCCTGAGATTTCCCATTTTCCGGCAGGATCGGCCTCTTTCTTCCTGACTTCATACCTGATCCCATCAATCCATGTGGCCTCAATGTTTGTGTCCGAATCAAAAATATTGCCATCAGCAATGAAGAAATTGGCTGCCTTCCCTTTATCAAGACTGCCATATTTGTTATCAATTTCAAGCATTCGAGCAGGTACCATTGTTAAAGCAGCCAATGCATCCTGCTCAGCCAGACCCCGGTTTACGGCAGTGCGCAGGTTTTTCAAAAAGTCGAGGTCACTCTCATGGGCGCTTAACGAAAATGGAACCCTTGCCCTGGAAAGATGTAGCGGGTTTTCGGGTGCAAGGTACCAATGCCTTAGTGCTTCAAGTGAAACGGCCATTGCCTCTTCCGGTGTTTGCACGTCAGGAGTCT
The DNA here is from genome assembly GCA_007122745.1 of Bacteroidales bacterium. Lineage (GTDB taxonomy): Bacteria > Bacteroidota > Bacteroidia > Bacteroidales > UBA7960 > PUPG01. The sequence continues at coordinate 1,255 of SKTA01000033.1, read as the reverse complement.
TGGGGAAATCAAGTGGAAGGATTACAGGAAGATTGGTTTCCCTGATCGCGTCAATGCGGCGGTACTCCTTTCCGCTTCCCAATATCCAGGTGTTGAGGCCAAACTCACTCGTGATTTGGTTTGCACGAAAAAAATCATTCTCATCAAGTGTATGGATGATGAAAGGTTGCTGTGTATTCATTGCTCTGGCAAGATTTTTTAGTGCCATGTTTTGTTCCGGTCTGGTTAGCCCCGGCATGTTCTTGTAGGCCTGATGTGCTGCATCATGCCACTGTGCATCGTAAAAACTCTGACGCAGCAAGGCAAATACTCCCATTTGAGATGTTGGATAATCCCTGCTTCTTCGGTCTGCCAGGTTCAGCGACATGGCCTGAGAGGCGTCCGGAAGAATGATTTGACGATTTGCTGCATCCTGGCCGAGTGCAACAACGGTGGTTGAACCCTGCATCAATCCATGTGGAGGCACCACCTGTACAACCGCAAAACCCTGTGACCGAAACAATGCAGCCATTTCAGGGTCGGGAACAAAATGTTTTGCAGCATGGTAATGGCTCCTGATTTGAGGATTCCAGTGGATGTGATCATCGGAATTGATGCTGTCTGGCATGCCATAATGGGTAAACAAGTCAATAAACGCAGGATAGATCACTTTCCCTTCCATGTCATAAACCCATGCATCCTCCGGTATGCTGACCCTGCGTCCCACATCTTCAATGATGCCATCGCGGACAACCATGATGCCATTTCTGAGCTGGTTTCCGGGTGATAGAACAATTTCGGCGTTAATAAAAGCGAAAACATTTGGCGTATTGTCTCTTAATCCCTCAATTCGTTCCGATTGTGCTAAAGCTGAAATGGGAACTAAGATCAAAACACACAACAGGATGGAAAAACTTCGATTCATGATTTTAAAATATCAGGTTTTCTGGGTAAAAATAAGGATATTTTTTTGTCTGGCATGGCTAAAGACATTGATAAACAATGTTTGCAGGATACGCAGAATTGATGTATTTTTGAAAATTATTTTAAGTGAATTGTTTTTTTCTTTTTGAACTGTTTTTTGAACTGTTAATATTTTAAATCTTTTTTATGGAAATAAGTGGAACCGTATTAAATATTCTGGAGGAACAAAGAGGAGAGGGTCGCAATGGCCCCTGGCGCAAACAAGAATTTATTGTTGAAACTGAAGGAATGTACCCCCGAAAGGTATGTGTTGCCATTTGGGGAGATAAGATCGACCAGTTTGCCCTCAATG
>SKTA01000260.1 GCA_007122745.1 Bacteroidales bacterium | reverse complement strand
TGGAGAAAGGATACGAAAAGGTATGGTCGGGATGTTTGGCAGTGATCAAGGACAATATCAGTCCGAACAGCTATAATACCTGGTTTGCCCCCATCAGGCCTGTTCGTCTCAGGGAGAATGTACTGACCCTTCAGGTACCCAGCCAGTTCTTTTATGAGTGGTTGGAGGAACATTACATTGATCTGTTGAAAAAAACGATCAAAAAAGAGCTTGGTCCGAACGGAAGGCTGGAATACAGCATCATCATGGACAGTTCGCACGGTGGTTCCACAACCAAGCCATACACGGTGCATGCACCCACACTCAACAAAAAAGCACTAAAAAATCCACCAATTAGCGTACCAATTGACCTGAATCAGGGAGGAAGCTCGGGCAGGACATTGCCAAACCCGTTTATCATTCCCGGATTAAAAAAGATCAACATCCATCCACAGCTCATTGAGTCTTACAATTTTGACAACTTTGTACAGGGCGACTGCAACCGTTTGGCCCGCAGCGCGGGGCTTGCCGTCGGACAAAATCCGGGAAAGACCTCTTTCAATCCGCTTCTCATATACAGTATAAACGGACTTGGAAAAACACACCTGGTGCATGCGATTGGCATAGAGGTAAAGAACCTGTATCCTGAGAAAACAGTGTTGTATGTTACTGCCGAACAATTTACCAATCAATTCATTGATTCGATACGCAACGGAAATCAGAACGATTTTGTGCACTTTTACCAGATGATTGACCTGTTGATCATGGATGACATCCATTGCCTGGCAGGAAAACCAAAAACGCAGGATGTCTTTTTCCATCTTTTCAATCACCTGCATCAGAGCGGCAAGCAGATCATCATCACCAGCGATACCCCTCCTGTGGAGATGAGCGGTATTGAGCCCCGGCTGCTATCACGATTCAAATGGGGGCTGTCAGCCGATTTGCAGGTTCCCGATTTTGAAACCCGGATGGCCATTCTGCAAAAAAAGATCCACAACGACGGTGTTGAAATGCCCGGAAAGGTGCTTGAGCTGATCAGTGCCAAAATCAATACCAGCATCCGCGAAATGGAGGGGGCGCTGATATCGATCCTGGCACAATCCTCCATGAATAAAAAAGAGATCACACTGGATCTGGCCGCCAAGGTGATTGACAAGTTTGTCAAGAACACCCCCAGGGAAATTTCGATAGAATACATCCAAAAGACTGTTTCCCAATATTTTGAGATTCCCCTGGAGAAACTGAAATCAAAAAGCAGGAAGCGGGAAACCGTTCAGGCGCGCCAATTGGCAATGTATTTTTCAAAATTGCATACCAAAGCATCCCTTGCCGTTATAGGTAATAAATGTGGCAATAAAGACCATGCAACCGTATTGCATGCCTGCAAGACCATCAAAAACCTGATGGATACCGATAAGCGGTTCAAGAAATATGTAGAAGACATCGATAACCTCATAAAAATAAAATAACGGCCAACCGGAAAACGATTTCATAGCCCGGAAGCCACGGCTCTCCGGGTTTTTCTATCAATAAAGACATTGAAACAGATACCGTTAAATAGACTAACATATTTCGGTACACAGGTCAAGCCCTGTGTCTACGATTGGATAAACCTTACAAACATATACAACCAAACATATTTCGGTACACAGGTCAAGCCCTGTGTCTACGATTGGATAAACCTTACAAACATATTATAAAATTAAACATCTAAACGACTAAACTTCTAAACATTATTACCGATGAAAATACTAATGGTATGCCTGGGCAATATCTGCCGTTCTCCCCTTGCAGAAGGGATTCTTTATAACAAGATTAAAATGCGCGGACTTGAAGCTGAAGTTGACTCTGCCGGTACTGCGGCCTACCATTTAGGTGAAAAACCGGACCGGCGCTCCATTGAAATTGCAGAAAAACATGGTATCGACATAACCCATCAAAGCGCCAGACAGTTTGAAATGGCTGATTTCAAACGTTTTGATAAAATATATGCGATGGACATGCATAATTATGATGACCTGGTCTCGATGGCCAGAAGTCCGCTGGAGCGACAAAAAGTGGAAATGATCCTGAACCTGGTACATCCGAAGCAGAATAAAAGTGTTCCGGATCCTTATTACGGCGGTAAAGACGGATTTATCAATGTATACAACATGCTTGATGAGGCCACGGAGGTTATCGCCAATATGATTACAGAACAAACAAAAAAAGAATAGGAGATTAAGGCCATGGAGCAGATTCCCGGTGCTGCGGATATCATCCGTGTCCGAAAAATTATTGAGCCTTACATTCGCCGGACACCTGTTCATACAAGTTCTGCAGTTGACAGCATTTGTGGCTGCCAACTGTTTTTCAAGTGTGAGCAATTTCAAAAGGTGGGCGCGTTTAAGTTCCGGGGTGCTACACATGCCGTAATGACGCTTAATGAGAGAGATGCGCGCAAAGGTGTCGCCACCCATTCTTCCGGAAATCATGCACAGGCCCTGGCACTCGCAGCCCGAAACCGTGGCATTGAGGCGCACATTGTAATGCCACAGACTGCGCCAAAAATCAAAGTGGAAGCAGTGGCCGCATATGGTGGCAAAATTACCTTTTGTCAACCCACCCTCCCCGACAGAGAGGCCACACTGCTTAAGGTCAGGGCAAAGACCGGTGCCGTTGAGATCCATCCATATAACGACTATCGAATCATTGCCGGACAGGCGAGTGCTGCTGCGGAGCTTTATGAAGATGAACCCGGTCTCGATTGCCTGGTAGCACCAGTTGGTGGAGGTGGTTTGCTGAGCGGCAGCATTCTCAGTTCAAAATTTTTTTCGGGAAAAACCAAAGTATACGGTGCCGAACCGGAACAGGCAAACGATGCCTGGAAGTCTTTCCGTCAGAAAAAGCTGATTCCGGTTGAAAAAGCATTAACCATTGCCGACGGATTGCGTACTTCACTTGGCTGCCGCACATTTCCGATCATTGCTGAGGGTGCTGCCGACATATTGTGTGTGGAGGAGGCAGCCATTATTCGCGCGATGATGCTGATCTGGGAGCGGATGAAGCTGATTGTTGAGCCGAGTGCTGCGGTTGCACTGGCAGCGGTATTGGAACACCGGGACCTATTTGCCGGTAAACGCACCGGGATAATCCTTTCGGGGGGCAATGTGGATTTGATGAACCTGCCGTGGATGGATCCACAACACTTTGGAAAACATTAACCCATACCGATAACAATGGAGAAAAACATGCAAAAAGGTGTCTTGTACCTGATCCCAACCTTGTTGGGAGAAGCACCCATCGACGAATCGTGGCCGGAAG
>SKTA01000258.1 GCA_007122745.1 Bacteroidales bacterium | reverse complement strand
TCGCCCTCATTCATGGCTTTTAAGTTGTTGCGCGCCTGGTAATTTCTTACGCCGTCCCAATAAGTGCGGCCATCTTTTACAAACTGCTGCCAGGAATAGGATCCCGGTTCACTTTTTACAAGCCAGTAATTCATGATGTTGGATTGTTTAAAAGTTTGTATGTTAATTCTTTAAGCAGCTCCCCCTCATCTGTTGTTTCATTATCTACTCCCTTTGATTTCAAATCATACAGGCGCAGCAGGGAAATGCAATGGATGGCCTGCGAAGCCGGGAAGTTCCTGGCAGCCTGCTCATAATCTTTTACAAAAAAGGGACTGATGGAGAGTGCAGCAGCCACGTTGTTTTTACTCCTGTCGGTTAAGCTGTGGTACATGATGATCTTTGAAAAAAACTGATACAACACCCCGCTGGTCAGGACAAAAGGGTTTGATTTAGGGTTGTTGGCAAAATAATCGGCAATCTGATGGGCTTTAAAAACGTTTTTTTGCCCCAAAGCATTCTGAAACTCGAAAATGTTGTAATCCTTACTGATGCCAATGTTTTCTTCGATCACCTGAGAGGTGATCTCTTTCCCTTTTTCAAGGTTTATGAAAAGCTTCTGAACTTCGTTCACAATTTTGCCCAGGTTTGAGCCGAGATGGTCTGCCAGCATCTGAACCGCCCTTGGTCCAATCCGGTAGCCGTGTCTTTTTACGTATGATGTAATCCATTCAGGAACCTGGTTGTCATATAACTTCTTCCCTTCAAATATTATCCCTTTCTTTTTGATCTCCTTAAAAAGTAAAGTCCTTCCGTCAAGACGTTTGTATTTGTAACATATCACAAGAATGGTTGAATCAAGAGGCTGTTGAATATATGGCAATAAGTCTTCGATATTTTTAATGTGCTGTGCCTCCCTGATGATAACCATGTTATGACTTGCCATCATCGGGTAACGCTTTGCAACGCTGACGATTGTCGGGATATCCGTATCTTTTCCATATAGAATGCTGAGGTTGAACTCTTTTTCTTCTTCAGAAAGCACCTTTTCTTCAAGATAATCAGCAATCACATCAATGTAAAAACTCTCTTCCCCCATCAGAAAATAAACAGGGTGAAGCACTTTATTGCGGATATCCTTTAAAATATTATAAAAATTCTTCTCCGTCATGGTTTATGATGTCAACGCTTGTGCGACAAAAATAATCAAAGCCTTTAAAAAACCCTCTTTTTTTAGCGTATATTTGTAAGTATAACACATTGGGGGAATATCAACGGTTATGCAACAATTGAACCTTCCTGCTGCTTCTTTGAATATTCAGGACCGATCAGGCAAACTTTATGTTTTTGACCTGTTCAGGAAACGATATGTAATGCTCACTCCGGAAGAATGGGTGCGACAGCATTTTTTGCGCTACCTGCACGAGCATAAGGCATACCCCGCCGGGCTCATTGCCGTGGAAGCATCATTGAAATACAACCGGATGGCACGCCGTGCAGATGCCATTATTTACGGGAGTTCCGGGAAACCTTTGATGATCATAGAATGCAAAGCTGCCCATATACCCATCTCTCAGGATGTTTTTGATCAGGTGGCCCGTTATAATTTCCCTTTTGGCGTCGCATTCCTGGTTGTTACAAATGGATTGCAGCATTTTTGCATGCTCAGGGATGCGGCATCTCAAGAGTGGGTGGCATTAAATGAGATCCCCCCCTTTCAGGACATAAACAAAGACAATCCTGAATCATTGCTTCACCAACTCGTTAACCCCGGCCAAAATACTTCTGAAAAATGATCCAAATAATTCGCCGCCTTTTTGTTTTGTTAATATTGTTGAAGATCGGAACATCTTTAACCGATGCAAGCGCTCAGAATATTATATTTGAAGGGCTGGACAGCGAGCATGTTGTCCCCGGCCATGTCATTTTCAAACTGAAACATGAAGCCATTAAAGGCCCTAAGCCACCCTTGCATGCCCCCGAAACCATTGCCCTGGCCTTGTCAGATTACACCAAAAGCAATGCAGAGCGGGTATTCCCCCAACATCATGCTCCGGCGATGAAATTCCATCCTTCCGGAATTCCTTACAGCGACCTGAGCCGGATTTATGAAGTTGTGATTAATAATCATGATGATCTTAAAAAGGCGATGCTCGACATAGCCGCCACAGGGTTGGTTGAATATGTCCAGCCGCGCTACCTGCCCAAAATATTTCCTGTCCATCATAACACACTGGTTTTAAATGAACATATACCTAATGACAGTCTTCTGTTCGAGCAATACCACCTGAACCTGATCGAAGCCTTTGCTGCGTGGAATATCTGGAAAGGGGATACCAATACGGTGATCGGGATCATTGACACCGGTGTGGAATTATTGCATCCTGATCTGGTAAATGCCATAAAATACAATTATGATGATCCGATTAATGGTGAGGATTCTGATGGAGATGGTTACATCGATAATTTCCATGGCTGGGATCTCGGTGAAGGAGATAATGACCCCTCTTTCAACAGATCGGCACATGGTGTGCATGTTTCAGGAATTGCTGCTGCAGAGACCAACAATTACGAAGGGATAGCCGGTGTGGGATACAAATCCAGGTTTTTGCCAATAAAAGTTGATGATCAGTTTGGTCGCCTTACGAAAGCATACGAAGGGATCGTTTATGCAGTGGATCAGGGTACAAGTGTGGTGAATTGCTCCTGGGGAAGCTTTTTCAATGCCGGACCTTTTGGACAGGATATCATCGACTATGCCGTTCTGAACCATGATGTCCTGGTTGTGGCCGCTGCAGGAAATGCCAATGTTGACATCCCCTTCTATCCCGCATCATTTGAAAGAGTTTTGAGCGTGGCAGCTACTGATACACTGGATGTAAAAACTCATTTCTCTAATTATGGTCCGTTTATCGACATTTCAGCCCCCGGAGTCAAAATTCTATCAACCTGGGTGAACGGTACCTATTTGTCTTCTGGTGGGACATCCATGGCTGCACCGATCGTTGCAGGTGCCGCCGCCATCCTGAGATCCCATTATCCCGACCTGGATGCCCTGCAGATCAAGTCACTTTTAAAAATGACCGCTGACCCCATTGACATGCTTGATGAAAACATCCCCTATTCGGAACAGCTTGGCTATGGCAGACTGAACATGCACAGGGCACTCACCGAAACAGATCATCCTTACATGACAATCTCTTCATTTCACTGGGATCCAGAAGAGGGAGCAGCAGTCAGGCCAGGAGATTCTTTCTCTTTGGCTGCAACATTTACCAACAGACTGGCTCCGGCAGAAGCCATCTATGCAATTGCAGAAAGCAACTCACCACACATCATAT
>SKTA01000248.1 GCA_007122745.1 Bacteroidales bacterium | reverse complement strand
TTTTTAATTCCGGTTTTAACTCCACCATCATCAAATATGATATATCATCAACATAGTTTTCAATAAAACCTCCTCTTTTGTTATTTGCAAGTTCTATTCCCACGGAAGCGGATGGTACAGCAAACAAACCCATTTGATGATTCAACGGATATGTAAAATTGTATCCCGCTCCAAGTGCAGTCTTAAAAAATAGCACATCATATTCGCGAACTGGATTGACAAAAAAGTTGCTCATATAATCTTGTTTGCTGAAAGTAATGCTCAAACTGGCAAATAAGTCCCTGAACAGGTTGCTTCCAACACTTAGCTGAATAGCCCTGTAATTAACAGCGTGCACGCCAATGTCAATAAAAAACCGGCGTTCTGGTCGCTGGTATGTTATCACACCCTGATGCACGTCATCTGAGGCATCAACGACATCTAAACCTATATCCGGTCCATGATGAATATCAGGCTCTGGTGGTTTACGATTCATTTTTACTGTAATGCTGTTGAGTTCATGTGGTCTGACCCTGAACCGATCAATGGTTTCGGTTTCGTAAAATCTGTGTGTTATTGTTATTGAATATGCCGCGATAGGAATATGATCGGTAACCCTTCCCCCAGGGTCGGTAAAAAACACCAGGTTGGTTTCGTTGGCTTTGAGTTCAACCCTGGCGTTATCAATTGTCCGATAATTTGAGGCATCAATCACCTCAATCATAAAATTTTGTGCTTTGGCAACAGACACAAGGCCAGGCATGCACATCAAAAAAAGCAAAATGACAATCAAGTCTCGGTTTTTTCTTTTCATAGCTTGTACGATTTGCGTCAGGGGCAAATATTACTTTCGTTCATAAATTAAATCCCCGGGCGTATGATTCAGTAATATTCTAATAACTAATTGTATCACAATAATAGAACAACTCACAAACATGAATATGGCAAGGATCAGATAATTACTCATCAGCTCAAAGTACCTTCCGGTTTCAAAGCTTGAGCCGGAGAACATCAAAAAGAGCCGGATCCCGCCGGAATAACCAAAAATGGCAGATGCAGACAAAGAGATCACTGTTGCCAAAGCAAGAATCGTAAGGGCAACCCTTTTGTATATTTTAATCAGTAACTTATTGGGAACACCAAAAGCCTTAAATGTTCCAAGATTACGCTTTATTCCGTGAAGATGTTTTTTGAGCAAGTGAACCACAAAGAGCAAAACACTTAATATGCTGAAAGCTACTAATGCAAAAGATATTATTGCGGTCAATCTGCTGACAAAATAATAATTCTCACGGCTTTCAATCTGTGCCATGTCAATTTCCAAATTATGCTGATCCATCAGCATACTGCTAAACTCCCTAAGCTTGTCAAGGTCAGAAAAGTTAAGTGCAATCCTGTCAAAAGTGCGAACCGGACGAGCTGCAGTCAAAGCCCTTTCATAGTCATACATCCGGTAAAGCCTGTTTTGAGAGGCAGCAAATTTCTCATGGGAATACAGATTGTGAAATAGTTCACTTAACTTGTAATGAGATATCTTTCGCGGGGAAAAAGTAACATATATCAATTGAACACGGTCATTTGCAACACCCGGCCATGATTCATTCCAGATGTCATTGAGAAGATGGGGGCCAGTTACATCTGTTTCCGTTAAATGCTGCTTCATTTCGTTCACAAGCTGAACTGCTTCTGCATCCGGGCCAACAAATGCCAATACAAGTCGGTTTTCGTTTAACACATTAAATGGGTTGTTCGATGACAGAAACCTTTGTTGAAAAAAATGTGAAGTAGAAGCAAACCGGGCCAAACCTGGTAATGAATGTACAACGGCTCTTACCGGCACGGGAATGGCAATGCGGAGCTGTCTGGTCCAGTCGCCAGGGTCAATTGCCGGAAAATCTAACCACACAAATGGGGTATTTAGTGGATAATTCAATTGCTCCAGCATCTCTTTTGTTACCGTCAGTCCTATATCCATATTGTCATCATACTCATCTCCCATCACAATGTTCCTTGATGAAAAAATCTCTTGAAGAAGGGGATCACCCAGATCCAAGGTACGCGCAGAAAACCCGGCAATACGATTTGTATCAAGCTCTGCTGTATAATGATAATCTAAAATGTTATCATAAAAATAAAAGTTTAAATGGTAACGGTTATACCCAATGGCAGTATTTAGATTGTAGGCAGCCCCCCCCTCATTACTGTTCAACTCATTAATGACTGCATGCATATTGCTACCAGAACGAACGCCTGGCAATACATCAATCCAGTTAATGAACGGGTCCTTCATTTTCTGCTCCAGATAAAGCAAGCTTCCTTTGGCAAAACCAATAACGGTAAATGTAATAAAAAGCATCATTACAAGTATGAGCAGATTTGAGTTGTTTTTGCCCAAAAGTGTTTTTAACTCACGCTTGTAAAAAAGCCAAAATATTGATTTATTTGAATACTTACTCAAGATAAATAAAATTGTTTTTTTAGGTAACTTTTATATTCTTCCCCATCAAACATTTGAATTCCATTGCTCCAGCATGTTTCCTGATCAACAGTTGTTCTGGTGAATTTTGCCTCAGGCTCAATGCAACCGTATTTCTTTCCTTTCTCACCCGAAATCATGACTATTGAATCAGCATACTTAAGAGCGATTTCAATGTTGTGGGTGACCATCAGGGCTGTTTTAGCCGTTTTATTTTGTTTGTCATGGATGTATTCAGTCAATAGCTTCATAAGTTCATTGGCATTGCACTCATCAAGATTGCCGGTGGGTTCATCACCAAATAATACATCAAAATTTGATATTATGGCCCTGGCGAATGCCAAACGCTGCCTCTGGCCTCCCGACATTTGTGTAACAACGGCATCTTTTTCAATTTCAGACAGCCCAATGCGCCTCAGTACCTTAGATGTTTTCTGCAGACAATATTCTTCAGAATATCCTTCGATCATCAAACTAATATAGATGTTCTGATAAGCGGAAAAATTGGGCATCAGGTTGGTCTGTTGAAAAATAAAACTAAAATGTTCAGCACGTAAATGAGCCAGATCATCCTCACTGTATAATTTCCATATGTCATTATAATCATATGTTTTAACACCCCTAAGACTGCAGGGGTTAAAAAATACTTCACCATTCTTAAAGGTGTTGTTCATTAATGCCAATGCCTCCAGAAGTGTGCTTTTCCCAGAACCTGACTTTCCCAGAACGAACATAATTGAGCCAGTATCTATTTCCAGCTCAGGGACATATAACACAACATCGCTTTTGTTGTAACTGCATTTAAGGTTTTTAATCCGGAATGCCATTGCAGATTTAAATTATAATTTTTTACCAAATGATAATTAA
>SKTA01000042.1 GCA_007122745.1 Bacteroidales bacterium | reverse complement strand
TGGCAAGCCTCAGACGTGTCTCTTCCGATCTTGGCAAGCCTCAGACGCCGTTCACAGTTGTTTGTTACGGTGGTGTTGATCTTCTTGACTTATTCCGCTGTATATTTTGGGTTATCGCTGGCGCACACCGGATCTTTTGAAAATCTTTCCTGGATTGATTTTCTGTACTTGGCAGGTGGTGCTTTCCTGACCTTGTTCGCTTATCCGCTGATCTTTTTGTTTGAACGGATGTTCGGAATGCCCACCGACTTTTCACTGCTTGAACTTGCGGATACAAACAACACCTTGTTGCGCAACCTTGGGATGCAGGCGCCCGGCACATTCCAGCACTCCCTGCAGGTTGCAAACCTGTCGGAAGAAGCGATCATTGCCATTGGAGGAAATAGTTTGCTGACGCGAACAGGCGCATTGTACCATGATATCGGCAAAATGAAAAATCCGCTTTATTTCACGGAAAATCAAAATGTCGGTTATAATCCGCACGACGAGATCTCTTACAAAGAAAGTGCCCGTATTATTATCGATCATGTGATTGATGGTATCGAAATGGCCAGAAAACATAACCTGCCTGAATACATCATAGACTTTATCAGAACCCACCACGGTACCACAACAGCCAGATACTTTTATACCATGCAGGTGAAGGAGAATCCAGATGAAGAGGTTGAAAAGTCTGATTTCATCTATCCCGGCCCGAGACCTTTCAGTAAGGAAACTGCCGTTGTAATGATGGCTGACTCAGTGGAGGCCGCTTCAAGAAGCCTGGGGAAACCAGATGAAAAGGGGATCAGTCTGCTCGTTGATAATATCATAGATACCCAGGTACAGGAAAAACAGTTTGATAATGCCGATATCACTTTCAAAGACATCACTACGGTTAAAAAGATCTTCAAAAGGATGTTGATGAACATTTACCACGTGCGGGTGGCTTATCCTTCCCTGGGATAGGCAGCAAGCCTGACCACTAAAATTTCAAATTGATCTTTGTTTTAATCCTCATTTCGTCTGGTTTATTTGGTAAGAACAATATATGAGACAAAAAAAAAGACGGTATACATTAAATACACTCACTGCCATGATGCTGATACTTTCTCTGGCTGTGATTGTTTCCACTGTTGTTTTCACACAGCTCTTGATGCGATCAGAACGGAGCGGCCTGATTGAAAAAGCGGATGCGCGGCTTCTGACGGCTGCTGAAATGAAGCGGGAGCTTCTTGGGGCAGATTATCATGATGGAATTGAAAATGCCCATTCTGTCAGTAAAGAAGCATTTTTGCAAATTGTAGACCGGAATGACGAACTTTGCCGGCGGCTTGATTTGCAATATTTGTGGAGTGTATTGCTCCTGGAGTCTGATATTGTCTTTACCTCTGCTACCCGAACAGAGGTAGACGATCCGGAGTCTGATCATGCCCGGTTTTTTGAAGTGCATCGTGATCCCGACGCTTTTATCCCTGCCCTGAATGCAAGCCCGGGAGAGCCCGTTTTTTCCACTTTTGTTAATGAATGGGGCAAGGGACGCATGGTGCTTATTCCCCGTTTGGACAAACAAGGTCGAACCTATGTTTTTGGTGCCAGCGTCCAGCTTAAAGAGCTTGAGGCTCAGCTCAACCAAGCTGTTACAACATCCATACTGACCGGCTTTTTGGTTTTTTTACTTGTATTTGTACTTTCCCTTCTGTTTGCGAACCGGTTTACCCGTCCAATGGCTAACCTGACCGCTTCAGCACAAAGAATGGCCTCTGGCGACCTGGACCTGCCATTGAAAGTATCCGGAACAAAGGAAATGCAATCAATGGCCGTCTCATTTGACCAGATGCGCAAAGGGCTGAAACAACATATTTCCAAACTGGAAGAGGCAAAGGTAAAAGAGGAGCTGGAAAATACAATCCTGACACAAATCAGCAAAAGGGAACCGCTTGAACAGATCCTGAACCAAATTGCCCTGTTTGGTGAACAGCAGGACCCGCGGATAAATGCCTCTGTTTTGCTGTTCGATGAGGAGAAGCAAGCCTTGTTTCACGGAATTGCACCTTCACTGCCGGAAGAATACAATGCGTTACTGAAACGGGGATTGCCAATTGGTCCGGAAGTAGGTTCCTGTGGTTCTGCTTCCTATCATAAAAAACTGATCATCGCCGAAGACATATCAAATGATCCCAGGTGGTTACCTTATCAGGACTATATAAGGCTTACAAAAAAGTACGAGTTAAATGCCTGCTGGTCTCTGCCGTTTTTATCTTCTGAAGGCAAACTGCTTGGTACGATCGCAAATTACAGCAATCGAACAGGACCGCCGGATAGCAACAACCTGAAAGTGCTGGAATGGTCAACACGTATCGCCGGATTGGCAGTAGAGCAGGATAAAGCGGAAAAAGAGCTGATCTCCGCCAAGCTTGCGGCAGTAGAAAACAATAAGCTTAAAACCACCTTCCTGCAAAATATGTCGCACGAAATCCGAACGCCACTCAACGGGATCATGGGTTTCACTTCGTTGCTGAAGAGCATCAATAATAATACTGAAAACCAAAAACAAATCGAAGAATATATTGGCATCATTCAAAACTCTTCAAAACACCTGCTTGCAATTGTAAATGATGTACTGGAAATCTCCAGGATTGAGAGTGGTATGCTAAGGTTGAATAAGTCTGTTTTTTCTATTAGGGAGTTTTTGGCTTATATAAACAACCTTTTTGCTGTAAAAGTTAAAAACAAAGGACTGGAATTTAGTCTTATTGCCCAAAGTGGCCTGGATAAAGAAAAATTTTACGCTGACAAAGACAAGCTTTATCAAATCATCAATAACTTTTTAAATAATGCAGTAAAATTTACCGAAAAAGGAAAAATTGAGCTGTTTCTCAAAAAAGAAAAAAATGGCATTTCCATAAATGTGTTGGACACCGGCATTGGAATTGATAAGAAATTCCACGATAAGGTTTTTGACCGTTTTTGGCAATATGAAGCTTTTACCAAACAATTTTATGGAGGCACAGGGCTGGGCTTATCAATATCAAAAGGGTTGGCCGATTTTTGCGGCTATGAGATCACCTTTGTTTCAGAAAAGGGTAAGGGTGCCCTTTTTTCACTTTTGATGCCGGAAGATGCCATCCATAGAGAACAGGCTGTTAATACAGGAAAACAGAATGAAGAGCCTGACCGTATGGAAAGGATTAAAGGACTCAATTTTCTCATTGCAGAGGATGATCATACGAGCCTTTTGTATATCAGTGATATAATAAAGGATCTGGGGGTGGGTTTTAAATGGGTTACTGATGGCCAGATGGCTGTAGATGCAATAATTGCCGAAAAATTTGATCTTGTG
>SKTA01000032.1 GCA_007122745.1 Bacteroidales bacterium | reverse complement strand
GATCCTGACCATGCCGGCTTTGTTTATCGCTTTGCTTGGTCCGGTCGCCGGTTATTTTGTTGACCGCAGCGGAAGGAGAAAGGTGCTGCTTTTTTCACTGTTTTTTTATGCACTTTCAGGAACCACCGGCGCGTATTTGTCAAATATATACATCATCCTTGCCGGACGCGCTTTTCTAGGCATGGCTGTTGGAGCTATGATGACTTCTATTGTTACATTGATCGGAGATTACTATGAGGGAGAAAAGCGAAGCACGTTTATGGGCTATCAGGCGGCTTTTTCATCCACGGGTGGCCTGGTATTCATTTCAACGGGAGGTATTCTGGCCGATATGCACTGGCGGTTCCCTTTTCTGATCTATTCCGTTTCATTGATCATTCTGATTATGGCCTGGATATCTGTGAACGAGCCCCAGCGTCAGCGACCGCTGCAGCATATTGCACTGCCGGGTAAAGCGTTTTTCCAGACAGTCCCGCGGCAGGTATTTTGGGTATATGCCATTGCTTTTTTCTCTTTTGCCGTTTTTTACATGATACCGGTGCAGATGCCATTCATGCTCAGTGCGCTGGAAGGTACCACCAATACGGAGGTTGGGTTTGCAATTGCTGCCATGAATATTACAGCCATGCTCACAGCATTCAATTATTCCAGGATTAAAAAGCGGATGAAGTTTACTTCTGTTATGGCATTGGTTTATGTTTTAATCGCGGCGGGATACTTCCTGATCAGCAAGAGTGGAACTTACGGACTGATGGTTACAGGAATTATGATTTGCGGACTTGGGTTTGGGATGCAAATGGCCAATATCAATTTATGGCTTGTTGAAATGGCACCATCAAACATACGCGGCACGCTGGTCGGTTATCTGAATACTTTTATTTTTTTGGGGATGTTTGCATCACCTGTGTTGCTTCAACCGCTCGTTTCCGTGAGTTCGCTTTACCGTAGCTTTTTTCTGGTGGCGTTGATTTTATTGGTGATCGCAGTATTTTTGTTTTTCTCGGGAAGAAAAAATGCCTGGAATGTATGCTCTTGATTTCAAGGCTTAATGAGTCCGGAATGGTGTATTTATCCGAGGTTCTTTAGTCCGGATATGTACCGGACAGGGTCGGATGCCTTGAATACGGCACTTCCGGCCACCAGGATGTCTGCTCCGGCATCAACGAGCGCAGCGGCATTTTCTTGGTTTACGCCTCCATCCACCTCAATCAACATATTGGGATTCAGGTTTTTTTTCATTATGGCAAGCTGCTGCAATCTTTCATAAGTGGCTTCAATAAATGCCTGACCGCCGAAACCGGGGTTCACAGACATCAGCAAAACAAAATCCACATCGGGCAGGATGCCTTGCAGCAGTTCCACATTATTGTGGGGGTTGATCACGACACCTGCCTTCATGTTCAGTTCTTTGATCTGTTGTATGCTGCGATGCAGGTGGGGGCAGGTCTCATAATGCACACTGAGCCAGTCTGCGCCGGCTTCCCTGAAGTCCCTTAGATATTGGTCAGGGTTGCTGATCATCAAGTGCACATCCAAAGGTTTTTTTGCAATCGATTTGATTTGTTTGATAATTGAGAAACCAAAAGAGATGTTCGGTACAAAGTGACCATCCATCACGTCTACGTGAAACAGATCGGCATTGCTGTTATTTACCATCTCAACTTCTTTGCCGAGATGCAGAAAGTCAGCTGCCAGGAGTGATGGTGCCACCAGATGCTTCATGATATTGTTTTTTTGATAAGGTTAACCCAGGTATGTCTTTAAGATTTTACACTTGGAAGTGTGTTTAAGATGGCGAATGGCCCTTTCCTTGATTTGTCTTGCCCTTTCCCTTGTCAGGTTGAGTTTTTCTCCGATCTCCTCAAGGCTGTGTGGATGGAGTCCGTTCAGGCCAAAATAGTATCGAATGACATCCGCCTCTCTGTCTGGGAGCGTCGCTATGGTTCGTTCAATCTCATTTTTCAGGGAGTCGTAGAGCAGGCTGCTTTCTGGTGTGTTGCCACTCTCATCGGTATGAAGGATCTCATGCATGTCTGAGTCTTCCCCTTCAAGTATGGGAGCATCTATCGAAAGATGACGTCCGGAATGCTTCAGGGACTCTTTTACCTCTTCCACTGCGATGTCGAGCATGTCGGCAATCTCTTCGTGGCGTGGCTCTCTTTCATGTTGCTGTTCTAGCAGGCTGAAGGCTTTATTTACCTTATTGATCATGCCGATCTTGTTAAGTGGCAGCCTGACAATCCTTGCCTGTTCTGCAAGCGCCTGCAAAATCGATTGCCGGATCCACCAAACGGCATAAGAGATGAATTTAAAACCACGGGTTTCATCAAAGCGCTGTGCCGCTTTGATGAGACCCATGTTACCTTCATTGATAAGGTCAGGAAGGCTTAAACCTTGATTTTGGTATTGTTTAGAGACAGAGACAACGAAACGGAGATTTGCTTTACAAAGTTTTTCCAGGGCAAGCTTATCACCTTTCCTGATCAATTTGGCCAGCCGGACCTCCTCTTCAGCAGATATCAGTCCAACCTTGGCAATTTCCTGCAAATACTTGTCAAGCGATGCGGTATCCCTGTTTGTAACCTGCTTAACAATTTTCAGTTGTCTCATAGAAATACCAAAATTGGATTGTGTTTTGCAATTATACGCAAAAAACACCAAATCCCGTAAGAAAAAGTAATGGTTCTTACCGCTTATTGTTGCGGGGTAGCAAAACTTTTCTCGAAAGCTTCAGCTTTCCGGTTTTTTTGTCCACGTCAAGCAGTTTCACCTCAATCTCATCACCAACCTTAAATCCGCTGTCTTCCACCTTTTCCAGTCTTCTCCATTCAATTTCACTGATATGCAGCAGTCCTTCTTTGCCGGGAATGATCTCAACAAACATGCCGAATGATACAATGCTCTTAATTTTTCCCTGGTATATTTCTCCCATTTCCGGCATGGCAGTGATGCCTTTGATACGGTTAACTACGTAGTCGATTGCTTCTTTGTTTTCAGAAACAATATCTACCACACCGTAATCACCAACTTCTTCAATCACGATTGTGCTGCCACTTTCTTTTTGCAGTTCCTGGATTACTTTTCCACCCGGACCAATAATTGCTCCGATAAACTCTTTCGGAACCGTCATTTTAACGATGCGTGGTACATGGGGTTTGTAATCTTGCCTTGGTGCTTTGATGGTTTTCTCCATCTCTTCAAGGATGTGCAGCCTTCCGGATTTGGCCTGAAGGAGTGCTTCTTTCAGAACATCGTAGCTGAGTCCGTCAATTTTGATGTCCATTTGGCATGCCGTGATACCATCGGTGGTTCCTGTTACTTTAAAGTCCATGT
>SKTA01000208.1 GCA_007122745.1 Bacteroidales bacterium | reverse complement strand
GGAAACGTAACGGCCGGTGATGCCTCTCTGGTCATTGAACCGGAGTCGGTAATGGTAGATGGAGCCCCTACGGCAAGAATCACGGGACGTGCCAACACCCGTGGCATGTTCAACCTGTTTTTCAAGGTGGAAAACAAATATGTGTCATACTTCAGCACGGAAATAATGGCACCTGTATGGTTCCACAAAACAGTTCGCGAGGGAAGGCACACACGAAATGCAGATGTTAGGTTTCATTGGAATGACGGGAAAATCTTAACAAAAGACACAGTCATAGAGGCATCGAGCCCTGTGCAGGACCTCATCTCTGCCTATTATTATGCTAGGCACTTTGACATGCAGTCGGCTGAACCTGGCGACTCTTATGAGGTGCAGTTTTTTCACCGCGACACGGTTTATGTAAGCCGCATTCTTTTCGAAGGAAGGGAACAGATCACAACAAGCCTGGGCACATTTAACACCTTAAGGTTCAAGCCGGAAATGCTCAGGGGGCAGGTGTTCAGCCAGCCCTACCCTATGACCATCTGGGTTTCAGATGACAAAAACAAGATCCCGATACGTGCTGAATCGGGCCTCATCGTTGGGCGTGCCAGGCTTGACCTGACCGGGTTCCGGGGATTGAAAAACGAAATTACCTCCTTTGTGCCTTAACAAGCCGTTTTATGTCAGGAAAAAATCAAGGAGCTATCGTCTGAAACTGATAATTGTGTATCGGTTCAGCAGGCAACAGGTGCCTGATAAAATAGTTCCAGCGAACTTTTGTAAAATAATCCCCGGAGCTGGAACCAAAACCATGTCGTGTCCCCGGCATTATAAGCATGTCAAAATCCTTGCCGGCCTCAATAAGTTTCCCGGCGAGCTTGAAAGTAGCTGAAGGATTTACATTTTCATCAATACCTCCGTGGGCAATCAGCAACCGGCCTTCCAGGTTTTCAGCATTGGTGATGTTTGACTGTTCGTGATAGTAGTCTCCTACAGGATACCCCATATACATCTCAGGCCACCAGGCTTTCTCCATGCGGTGATCATGGTTCGCGGCCGAAGACACTCCTACTTTAAAAAGATCCGGATATAATAACATGGCCCGGGTAGCATCATAACCTCCGGCCGAATGACCAAAAATGCCAACACGGCTGACATCCAGCCAGCTGTGTTGTTCAGCCAATTGCTGCACGGCAGCAGCATGGCAGTGCATGTTGCCCCCGATATTGCGATACGACCATTCGCGAAAAGATCTGGATCGGTCAGATGTGCCCAAGCCGTCAACCATCATCACGGCAAAACCAAATCGAGTAAAGGGTGTCATAATATTGATCAATGCCTGCCGAAAAGATTTGGGAATAAAAGACCCATGCGGACCGCTGTAAGCATAGTTTATCAATGGGTAGTCGTCATCGGGGGAAAAGTCCACGGGATAATAGAGCAAGCCGTAAATGTCCGTTTCATGATCCCGCCCTTTCACCACAAACTGTTTGGGTGCAGACCAGCCAATTTCATACAAGTCATCAATATCAGCCTCACTGATTTTATACGCGATATTTCCTGTTGCCAGCTCCCGCATGACAGAAACCGTGGGTTGATCAATCCTCGAATAATTGTCCACCACATACGTTCCACAAGGTGAAATACGCACTTGATGGTGCGCATTTTCAGGACTCAGCAAATGCACCTCCAGTCCATCAAAACCAACTTTATACAAATGATCGTAGTAAGGATTCCGGCTTTTTTCTTTACCGCCAGCCGTAAAGTAAATTGTTTCAGAGTCCTCACACACATGAACCAGTGACTTCACAACAAATTCACCGTCAGTGATCTGGGTTAACAGTTCACCGGATTGGTAATCATACAGATACAAGTGATACCATCCGTTTCTTTCAGAGCTAAACAGCAAAAAGTCATCCCCGATACGCTCCACAATCAGCTTTCCGCTTTCTATTGAAAGATTGCTGTATTCCGAAAAAAGCACACGGGTCTCTCCGGTTTCAGTATTTATCCGCAACATATCTGCCTGCTTGTATCCCCTGTGAGTATATAATCCATACAGTTCGTCACCTTCTTCATTCCAATTAAATCCGAAACTCATAAAATGCGGGACAGGATCTACATTCACACGGACTTCCTTATTCTTTTCCAGGTCAAATATCACCGGTTTATGATACACAATTGTTGTATCGCCGGGTGAGCCACGGTAATAACTTAACAAACGGGGCCTGTAAAGTGTGTCAACACTTTGGTCAAGCAGATACATTTTTTCAGCTTGTCGAAGATCCGTAATTACCGTAAAAAGCTTCCGGGAATCCGGCGACCAGCTTACGAAAATTTCCTCCGGACGTTCTCCGTCCGGCCCTTCCATGATATCACTCCACCCATATGGATTGCCATAACAGCGCAATGGTTTCCCCGTTAGGCTTAACTGTTTTTCCTCCCCTGATTCGAGCTCTCGGACAAAAAGGTTATAATCCTTAATAAAAGCTTCAAATTTGTCATCGGGTGACTTCACAACACGCCTGTCTGTTTTCGGGCGTTCCTTATGATAAAATAATGCTTCTGTTTCCCGGTGATAATGCCAGACCGTATCTTTTAGTTCAATGGCAATGGTGTCGCCTTCAAGGACATCAATCCGGTTAAATGGGAGATCATCGGGGTCGGCATCTATTTTCAGATTTTCTTCAATGATATCCGCCAGGGTTTGGTGACAGAAGGCCTCTTCTGTTGATTTATCCTGAAAGCTGGTCAGGAAAAAGCGTTTGCCTTCCCTGGTATTGGTTACATGCCAGAAACCAGAGCTGTCAGCAAGCCAGTTTGGCCATACATCAAGGTGATAAACAATTTTACTGATGTTGGGATGCAGAAAAGCTTCAGCCTGTTTATAATGCGATTCTGTAATTTCAATTCCGGCAGCGTAAGATGCAGGCATAACTGCCATTGTCATCAGAGCCAGTGAAAGGAATAATTGTATGTCTCTTATCATCTTAATATGGATTTTTAAAAGTGTAAGAAAACCTATTTGTCAGGTTTGAAAAACAATGGAAGCTGTTTTTGCTGCAACAGTCTGAAAGTCTGTTGCAGAAGCATTCCGGAAGGTGTCCACGGCAGTGTGCAGGCTTGCTTTGCATGGGTAAACATTGTATATGGACAAAAATAATAAAAAAAAATTCTCTCTCTTTCTGAGGCAATTAATTGACAGCTCAAAACAAACAATGTAAACGCGTTGGGCTTGCCAGGCTTGACCTGACCCACTTTTGCAAAATTGAGCGACGAAGCTTAATCCAGACAGTGAATTCGCACATCACATTGAACCATGACGATGTCCTGACGTTTACCTGTATGTCTGGTTAATAAGT
>SKTA01000193.1 GCA_007122745.1 Bacteroidales bacterium | reverse complement strand
TGGCGTTCCAGTCGAACCAGGCGTTCAGGTATCCGGTTCCATGCACAGTAGCCTCTATTCTCACTGTTTCGCCGGGGACGAAGGAATCGAGGAAGCGGATACCGTCCTCATCGTCGGTGCCATCCTGGTCGTCGCCGAGGGCGAATGGGCAGGGTTGGCCGTCGGGTTCAGGATCAATCAATTGACCCAGGAAAAGAGCCTGGCCAACAACGTGCCGCGCGCCGTCACTTGCCAATAATGTGGGGTATGGATCGTCGGGTGCATCGCCAAAGTCGTAACCGATTACAGTAATGGTAAAGTCGCATTCGGTTACGAAACCGATGGGATAAACCACAGTGTATGTTACCAGGAACACACCCATTTCGACAGGATGAAATACGCCGTTTATCACATGCGGGCCTGAGTAGGTGCCTCCGGCGGGTATGCCGCCTTCAAGGATTATAGGTGGTTCGCCCAGACCAACAACAATGTCGCCGGGCGGGTATTCGGCCGGTCTTACACGTGTGCCGGTGATGTCTTTTTCAGCTTTGTGTCCATCCTGGTCAACAGCCCTGGTCCTGATTACTACACCGCCTTCTGTGGGCATGGGCAGTTCAACCGGCTCTGGCTCGGGACCTTCGGCAATGGTGCCCTGGCCACCGGGGTTGGGTGAGGGTTCGTCAGGACAAATCATAATAACACTCTCGATCCACGCACCGTCAGGGATTTGGTTGCCAAAACCACTTACCGCGCCGGTTTCTTCGTCAACATAACCATAGATATAATTGGTGCCGGGGTTTGCCGGATCCATGAAATCGAGTTTGCGTTTTCCGTCTTCAAGTGTGTTGTGTATGGAGCTGAGGGTCATGTAGTGTCCGAGCGTATCATTTTGCTCGGTTTCTTCATTGAATTCTACCCACAAAAATAATGGTATGATGTTCTGTGCGATGCCATTAAACAATGCGCTGCCTTCAAACTCTTTACGCATGCGCGTGGTGTTGAATTCTTCATATACAACCGGGCCGGTAACAGTAAAGCCACCACCTTGCTCTTTTATCCATTCATCTGCACCTTTAGCCATCTCATCGTCATAAGCACCTTCATCATCATCATTGTCGACATACGTTTTTAATGCTTCAGCCAGTTCCCCGATATCTAAACCGCCATCAATGCCTTCATAGCCTTCGTTGGCGAAGTACTTCAGGCAGGCAGCCAGCGAATGAGGGCCGCATGAGCTTTCATCGCCCTGGTAGGTATGCGGTATGTTTTTCTGGAATTCATCTTCTTTACCGGAAACATTAAAGACCACGTAGTCGAGGTTGACCAGTTCGGGTGTGAGCTGGATGGTTAAAAAGTCCTGGTCGGTAATGAATCCATCTTCAATGTTGAGATAGAATGACGAAGGAGGCGTTGGGTCATAAGTTAGCGTTGTTTCGCTGTCAATAGTAATGATTTCGTCGTTGAGGGTAGTTATGTGGGCCATGAATTCGAGCGTGAGCAGATCATCATGGTCTATCATGGTGTGTGGCAGATATCCTGACCAGCCGTCGGCTTCGTTTTGGTATCCGATGTTTGGCCCTGGAGCTTTGTAGCTGAACCCGTCATTGTCTGTATAGAAAAGCACCCATTCTTCGTTTGTTTGATCGGTTTTGTAGAAGAACTCCACTGTTTGTATTTGCTTGTCAGGGTCATTTGCAAACAGTTTAACCTGTGTTTGCCCGCTTGGATCGCTGATCCATGCATACCAGGATTCGGGGTTTGTTTTTTCACCGGGTCTGAGATACAGATCAGTGGGGAGTGTAGGCACCGGTTCTTCAATAAACACATCCATTGTAAACGAGGCACTGTTGACCTGGTAATCATCAACGAACAAGGTGATTGCGTGCAGCCCGGGTTCCAGCGTAATTGTGTAGTCGCCATAATATCCCGGAGGTGCATCAGCAGAAGGGTTGACTTTAAAATACCGGTTGCCGTTAACCGATAGTGTTGAGCGCAAAGGACGTTCGAAAGGGTAGGTGTGCAGTCCATTCCATTGCACAAGCACCAGGTTTCCATCTATAACCGTATTGAACGGACACTCAAAATCAACCGGGGGCACCGGGTTTTTGCTTACATAGTGTATGCCTCTGTAGAGATGGTGTTCTCCCTCATCCATAAAAATGAATATGTTAAAATATATTTCTCCCGACCAGTGATTTTCCTGGGGAATTACGCCTATGTATAATGTGTTATCAATCAACTGTTGAGAAAATATTTCCAGCAGGTTATTTGCAACGGGATCAACCAAATATTCGGTGTTCGGCGGATAATCCCAAGGCAGATTAAAGGTAAGGATGGATGACTCTCCTGGCATAATGGCCTTATCGGGTTGTATGGCATAGACATCTTCAGTAGCTTCTTCACCAATCGGAGTAATTTTTTCTGCTGCTGCTTGCATCTGAGATATATCATTCTCTGAAAGCTCGCCGTTTGTACCGTTTGGATCTCCACCACTTTTCATCACATCAGCCTCATTGTCATCAGGGTCCGAATCTTCTATGCCCAGCGCATGTCCCAACTCATGAGTCGTTGTTTCCACAAGTCCTGGGATAAGGTCTGTCTTGTCGCTTATGACAATGTTAGCGCGGGTTAATTTACCATCAGCATTACCTTCCAACTCAATATCCCCGGCATGGCCTGAACTGATTTTTCCTTTTGCAACGGTGATATTTGCCGGCCCTTCATTAACTTCTTTGAGAGCAGGCACACAATTGGCATCATTCCAGTGCTGTATGGCTACCCGAACAGAATCTTTCTCTGCTTCAGTGAATGTATCATTAATATAAACAGTCAGTGAGTCAGGATTGTTAGCCCATCCAACATATCCTGAGATTACATCTCTTGGTTGTGTGTTTTCCTGGCCGAATGCTACATTAAACGAAAAGATCAAAAAGATCATGCCTGCTAACATTACATGTAGCAAGCATTGCATGTAACTTTTTGGTTTCATGATCGTTGATTTTTTGGGTTAAACAAATGATTAATACAAGCGTATGATTGGATTGTGTTGATCAGAGAAAAAACAAAAAATTAAAAGAAATACCGGCGAAGTTTGTCGGGAAATATTGTCTGAAATTTAAGAAAAATAAAGATACGAAACAACATTTATCGAGTTTTTTTTGATAAATGTTGTTTCGTATCAGTAAGCAAGAAAAACCTATCGTTCAATCAGCTGATCATGCAACAAAAACTCTTTCTGTCACCTGGCGCATGATCATCGTTTGATCAGGCGCTCAAAGCCCACCTGTCCATTCATAAGTACCCTTACAACATACATCCCCGGTTGATAACCGGTCAGATCCAGAACATGCAGATCCACCTGCGGCAGTTG
>SKTA01000098.1 GCA_007122745.1 Bacteroidales bacterium | reverse complement strand
TCAGCCGCTGAGCCATCAATGCTTTTTCGGTAAATCGTTATTTGCTTGATCTTTTTCATTTCTGTAATCATAACATATTCACATTTGCTAATCTGCTAATCTACACATTTGCACATCTGCAAATTTTCCTTAATCCACAATCGTCATCTCCTCCAGCAAGTGGCCGGCACCGGCGAATTTGTCGATAACGAACAGGATGTAACGTGCATCAACGGAGATACACTTCTGGAGGTCGTGTTCAAAAAGGATGTCGCCACTCATCCCTTCCCAGTTGGCATCAAAGGCTACTCCGATCAGGTGACCATCGGCATTGATAACAGGACTTCCTGAGTTTCCTCCTGTGATATCGTTGTTCGTTATAAAGTTTACAACCATGTTATTATTGTAAGCATAATCACCAAAATCCTGGTTTTTATACAGCTCTTTCAGTTTTTCAGGCACAACAAACTCGTGATGGTCAGGATCTTCCTTTTCCATTACGCCGGTTAGTGTGGTATGGTAGTCGTAGTAAACTGCATCACTCGGATGATAGCCGTTAACCGTTCCATAGGTAAAACGCATGGTGCTGTTTGCATCGGGATAAAGCAGCGCGTCAGGTTTCATCGCCAGCAAACCCCTCAGGAAATGGCGCTCCGCCCTTTGCAGCTTTGTGTTGTATGCTGAGATCTCTTCATTGAGGGCATTAAAGCTTTGATAAAGCGACGTTACGGCATTGAATACAGGATCATTGTCAAGTATTCCCGATTCGGGTTGCTCGAGAAACGCCGTTAACCTGTCAGAATCGGTAAAGATACTGGAGGCATATACATATCTTGCATACGCATCAAAGTCATTACCAAACTCGTCATCAAGGGTGTCGAAGAACTCCGGAAGCATTTCCAATGGAACACTTTCATGGTAAATCCGGAACATGGCAGCCCATAGCGCTTCATCCACGCCGGCATCATAGTTTCTGTAAAGACGTTCAACAATACCCAGCAGGCGTTGTGCCTGGGAGGCAATTTCCTCCTCATCCACCTCATCCTGAAGTAGGTCATTAAGGGTGCTGAATGCATTGGCCACCCGAATCACATCGGGCCCTGTGATCATGGCCTCGATAAACACATAATTGTGTCCGTGAAACTTGCGCAACCCGTCATAAACAGCTTTAAAGTCGTCAATTACGCTGCCATAGGTCTCCTCACGATCTGGATTGGCGGTCGCCCAGACCTCAAATTCGGCTTCCAGCTCCCGCTTAGAGTCCGCCACATTCAGTCGTTGCAGCGATTCGCTCATCCCGATGAAATTTTTCCAGTAATTGGAAATGCCGGAATGCTTGGAAGCATACTTTATCCGGACCTCGTCGCTGGCTGCCATCGCTTCTTCAATAATGTCAAGCTTTTTGCGACGTATGTCGATGCGCACCGGATACATATTCTCCAGGCGGTAATCGATGCCAAAGGAGGTCAGGTAGCGTTCTGTTCTTCCGCTATATCCAAGAACCATGGCAAAGTCGTTTTCCTGAACCCCTCTGATGGATATTGGCAGGTGGTGGCGCGGACGCAGGGGGATGTTTTCGGAATCATAAGCGGCGGGTGTGCCATCGGGTGCTGTATACACGCGGAACAAAGCGAAGTCTCCGGTATGGCGCGGCCACTCCCAGTTATCGGTATCCCCGCCAAAGGCACCAATGGCGTTCGGTGGTGCACCTACCAATCTGACATCATTAAAAGTTTCATAAATAAAAAGATAGAAATAATTACCGGCAAACATCGAACGAACGTTTGCAGAATAATGCGTCCCTTCTATTGCTGCGTCAGTCAGCTCCGCACTTTTCTCACGGATCGCCTCATTGCGTTCCTCCTCAGTCATCTCGGGAGAAAGAACAGCTTTGATCTCATCGGTGATCTCTTCAACCTGCACCAGGAAGCGGACAAACAAACCTTCGTTGGGCAACTCTTCTTCTCGGGTCATCGCCCAAAAGCCATTTGTAAGCAAGTCATTATCAACTGAACTGTGGGCTTGTATCCTGCCATAGCCGCAATGTTGGTTGGTTAAAACCAATCCCTGATCGGAGATCATCTCTCCGGTACAAAAACCACCAAAACTGACGATCGCATCCTTGATGCTCGGTTCCGTGAAGCTAAATATCTCTTCCGGACTGAGGTTCAGTCCCATCCGGTCCATCTCGGCATACAATTTGTCATCAATAAGGAAAGGGAGCCACATCCCCTCATCAGCATGTACGGGAACGCGGACGATCGTCAGAATAAGTAAAAGGGTAAACAGTAACGGTTTCATAAGGTTAAGGTTAAGATTAAGATTAAGTATAGGATAATCCAATTGTAGGCACAGGGCTTGACCTGTGTACCGAAATATAAATTGTAGGCACAGGGCTTGACCTGTGTACCGAAATATCATTTGTAGACACAGGACTTGACCTTTGTGCCGAAATATCTTGATTGGTTGAATGGGTGATTGGTTTATTTTTTCTTTAGTTTGATATCTTTAACGAACTTGCGGATTTGCTGTTCCTGCGATTTATGGCAAATGAGCATGGCGTTGTCGGACTCGGCAACGATGTATCCGTTCAGCCCTTGTATAACGATCCGTTTATCGTTGGGGACATTGATGATACAGTCGGAGCTTTCGTACAGCAGGACCTCCTTCCCCATTACAGCGTTGTTGTTTTGGTCTTTGGGGCGGGCATCAAAAAGTGAACCCCAGGTGCCCAGATCGGACCAACCCACATCTGAAACAAAGACAAACACATTTTCCGCTTTTTCCATGATGGCATAATCTATGGAGATGCTTTTGCAGGTTGTGTAAGCCACATCCATATAGCTTTGTTCTTCGGGAGTATTATATTTACCCAAAGCTTCCCGGAAGATGAAGCTGATCTCCGGCTGGTATTTCTCAAACGCACTGATGATGGCATCGCACGACCAGATAAAGATCCCGCTGTTCCATAGAAAGTCACCACTGTCCAGGAAAGACTCCGCCAGGTTAAGGTCAGGTTTTTCGGTAAATGTCTTTACCTTTTTCAGCCGTTGGTCTTCCGGAAAGCTTGAATCTTCATTAAACTGTATGTAACCGTATCCTGTATCGGGCCTGCTGGGTGTAATGCCAAGGGTAAACAGGCGATTTTCTTTGGATGCCACTTGCAGTGCCGATTTTATGATGTCGGAAAACTCATCCTCCTTCAGAATGATGTGATCGGAGGGTGCTACCACAACATTGGCATTGGGGTTCATGTCATATATTTTGTAACAGGCATAAGCAATGCAGGGGGCTGTATTTTTCCTGGCCGGTTCACAAATCAGTTGCCCTGAATTCATTTCCGGAATTTGCGCACGAACCAGTTCGCTGTATTTTTTATTTGTTACGACATATATTTTTTCGGCAGCACAAACACGCAAAAAACGTTCGTAGGTTTGGCGCAAAAGTGTCTTGCCGGTTCCGAGTATGTCAATAAATTGCTTGGGGCGTGTTTCGCGGCTCATTGGCCAGAAGCGCTCTCCCACCCCTCCGGCCATGATCACCACATAATTGTTGCTGTTGTTCATTTGTGTGTGTTTTGGTGAGACAAGGCATGCCTTGTCTGTAAGTTTTATTTAGAATAATAATCAATCGAAAATCGTCAATTGTTAATCGAAAATCCGTTTACCGGTTTTACCAGCGACATTCCGCTGACAAGATATTTACGTTTGCTGTGCATGCAGGTACAACGGTATCGTGTGCGTAACTTCTCCCCTTTTTTAAATACCCTGCCGTTTTTTGTTTGAAAAACAGGCTGATCGTGCAATTCATCAAGAAACATCCAATCCTGAGGCCTTTCGGGCCGGTCATGGCTTCTGAGCATTTTTGTCAGATGAGGATCTGCCAGTCCGGAGGCTCTCACATTGAATGAATATGCATAAAGTGGCTCTTTTAAGGCTTCAGGGAACATTCCCATGCTGATACCCTGCCGGATCAATTCCCCATATCTGTGTTTCCATGCTTTTCCGTGTGGTGGATGCACCCTTCCTGCCAGTTCATATATGGTAAAATGTGCAAACTCATGAAGGAAAACCAGCAAGGCGGCATAAGGATTCAGGTTGCCATTCACAGAAATACGATGTAATTGCGTTTTTGTACGGGCTTTAAAATCGCCAAGCTTGGTTATTCTGTCGCGGGTGATGATCAGCAATATCCGATTCTCTTTCAGTATCCGCTCTACAGGTTGCACTGCTGCCTCAGGAAAATACTTTTTAAGGACATCACTAACCGGAACCTGCATAGTTCAACGTTTACATTGGGCCTCAAAAATAATAAAAATCGCCTGTTTATTGCGAATAATTATCATATTTCGATTTTCAATTAGTTCCAATAAACCTCATAACATAATACATAATTGATTAATTTAGCGTTTTTATTAAGCGATCATACAGCTCCGGATCATGATCGTGTTTCTGGTGCTTATGGAAGTTATTATTGATCAACAAGGATGGCCTCAATAATTTTAATCATCAAATTACTCAGGGAAAGTATTTTGTTTGCAATAAACTCGGTGATTGCAAACAAGTTGCGTACTGTGCTGACTCTTTTGGGCATCACCATTGGGATTTTTGCCATCATCTCTGTTTTTTCAATTGTTGATTCGCTGGAAAGGCAGATCCGCAGCAGCATTGCTGCTTTGGGTGATCAGGTTGTTTACATCCAAAAGTGGCCTTGGGGCGGTTTCGACGGCCAGTATCACTGGTGGGATTATGTAGGAAGGCCGGTACCTCACATCCGTGAGCTTGAGGAGATTCAGCGCAGAGCCGGTAGTGTAGAGGCTGCTGCATTTGTTGTGTCGCTGTCAAGGCGCGTGGATTACCTGAACACGAGTGTTGATAATGTCTCAATCTTAGGTGTTTCAGCCGATTATGACCAGGTGAGGAACTTTGACATGGAGGATGGGCGCTTTTTTTCCGCCATGGAGTCGGCCACCGGTAGAAATGTCGTTTTACTGGGCTTTGATCTGGCAGAAAACCTTTTCCCGAATATAGATCCGGTTGGTCGGACTGTTAAGGTCTTTGGTCACAATGCCGTTGTGATCGGCATATTTGAAAAGGAGGGAATGGGGGGATTTGGCGATAGCCATGACGATGTTCTGGCTATGCCAATCAGCTATTTAAATCAGTTTATGGATGTCAACCGGGAGCGTTTCAACCCTTTCATCATGGCGCGGGGGAAACCGGGCATCAGCAACCAGGAATTGATTGACGACCTGACGGGTGTGATGCGTGCCATACGGCGCCTGCCACCGATGGCCGACAACAACTTTGCCTTAAATGAAACAAGTTTATTGTCGGAAGGGTTTGATGGCTTGTTTGCCATTATCAAAATGGCAGGATGGATCATCGGTGGGTTCTCCATCCTGGTTGGAGGTTTTGGGATCGCCAACATCATGTTTGTTTCGGTACGTGAACGAACGAGCATCATCGGCATTCAAAAGGCACTTGGCGCAAAAAACTACTTCATCCTGTGGCAGTTCCTGTTTGAATCCATCATGCTGAGCCTGATGGGAGGCATTGTTGGCTTGTTGCTTGTCTTTACGGGAACAACCATTGTTGCCAGCATTTTTGACATTGACTTCATGTTGAGTGCATCAAACATCCTGCTTGGCATCAATGTATCGGCGATAATCGGCCTGCTGTCCGGATTCATACCGGCATGGAGCGCTGCACGCCTCGATCCGGTCGAAGCAATTAGGAGTACGGGTTAAACATCACAGGACCGGGTCAAATAACTTTGAAAAACAATTCTTATGCCAAATATATTAGCACTTGTAGGGCGTCCGAACGTCGGTAAATCAACGCTTTTCAACAGGTTGACCAAGCGACGCATGGCAATTATTGACCCAACGGCAGGGGTAACGCGTGATCGCCATTATGGAAAATCGGACTGGAATGGCATCACCTTCTCCGTGATCGATACCGGAGGCTACATAAAAGACTCTGATGATGTTTTTGAACTCCAGATCCGCGAACAGATTGAAATAGCGATCGAAGAGGCAGACGTCATCCTCTTTATGGTGGATGCGATGGAGGGGATCACACCGATGGACGAAGTGATGGCCGACCTGCTGAGGCGAAAAGGGAAACCCTATCTGCTTGTTGCCAATAAAGCGGATAACGCACGCCTGATGAATGATTCCTCTGTGTTTTATGCACTTGGCGTGGAAGAGGTATTTCCTGTTTCTTCGATCAATGGAAGTGGCACGGGTGATCTGCTGGACGTTGCGGTTTCCAAATTCAAGCAAAAGGAGGAAGAGGAGATGGATCCAGACATCCCAAAGTTTGCCGTAGTTGGCAGGCCCAATGTGGGCAAGTCAAGCCTGGTGAATGCACTGCTCGGACAGGAACGCAACATCGTTACCGACATCCCCGGAACCACGAGAGACTCCATCTATACAAGGTATAATCAGTTTGGCCTCGATTTCTATCTTGTTGATACTGCCGGATTGAGAAAAAAAGGGAAAGTGCAGGAAAACATCGAGTTTTATTCGGTGATGCGCTCTGTACGGGCCATTGAGCTGGCCGACGTCTGCATTTTGCTGGTAGATGCAACAACCCCTTTTGAATCCCAGGACCTCAATATCTTCTCACTGGCTGCCAGAAATAACAAAGGGGTCGTAATCCTTGTAAACAAATGGGATTTGGTCCACAACAAAGATCACAATAGTGCAAAAAATTACGAACAGCAGATCAGGGAACGCATTGCGCCGTTTACTGATGTACCGGTGATCTTCACCGCTGTCCCGCAAAAGCAAAGGATATTTAAAGCGATTGAGACAGCCGTTGCCGTTTTTTACAGCAGAAGAAAAAAAATCCCAACAGCAAAGCTGAATGATGTGATGCTTCCCCTGATCCAAAAGAATCCGCCACCAGCAACAAAGGGGAAATACATTAAAATAAAATATGTGACCCAGCTTCCCACGCACTACCCCTCATTTGCATTCTTTTGTAATCTTCCACAATATGTTAAAGAGCCTTACATGCGTTTTCTTGAAAACCAGATCCGGTCGAAATGGGATTTTTCAGGCGTGCCGATCAAAGTTTATTGCAGGAAAAAGTAATGAGTCAAATGAGTCGTGAAGAAGCACCAAGAATTGACAAGTGGTTGTGGGCCGTGAGAATCTACAAGACCCGCAGCCAGGCCTCTCAGGCCTGTCGTACAGGCAAGGTAAAGGTGGACGGGCAAGCCGTTAAACCTTCACGTGAAGTGCAACCCGACATGATCATTCATGTACATTGGGGCCCCATAAATCGCATCCTTAAGGTAAAAGCACTGCTGAAAAATCGTGTCGGGGCAAAGCTTGTCAGTGAGTATATGGAAGACAGAACACCCGAAGAAGATTATAAGACACTTGAGCTCATCAGGAAGCGGACAGGACATCGTCCGCATGGCACCGGCCGCCCCACGAAAAAAGAACGGCGTGACCTGGATCAATGGTATGACAACTGGGATTGATATGTTTTCTATAATGAGTCCAATACAAAAAGTGGCAAAATGCCACAAATTGCACAGAATAAAAAAACTATGGTTTTTCAAAATAGTGTTAGATAAACTTTAAAAAACCACCGGAAAACCTATGAAAAAAGATAAAAATCCTTTCTGGAAAGGCCTGCAAAGCT
Organism: Bacteroidales bacterium; assembly: GCA_007122745.1. Classification (GTDB taxonomy): domain Bacteria; phylum Bacteroidota; class Bacteroidia; order Bacteroidales; family UBA7960; genus PUPG01. The sequence continues at coordinate 4,579 of SKTA01000098.1, read as the reverse complement.
ACAGCATCATCACCTTCGCACTGTTTGTGAATGCCCTAGCGTGGACGGCCTTTCTGTTGCCGTCAGAAATAGTTGGTGGCGGTGTAACGGGTGCAGCGGCATTGCTGTATTATGCCACGGGTATCCCCGTTGCCATTACCTTCTTTCTGACAAACCTGATCCTGATTGTTTTTGGCATTAAATCACTGGGTTTTGGTTTTGGAATCAAAACAATGTATAGCGCCGGAGTCCTCTCCATTTTCTTCGCCATACTGCAGCCGCTTATTACCGAACCCATTGTTGACGACAGGTTTATGTCGGCCATCATCGGCGGGATCATGGGAGGCGCATCGGTAGGACTGGTTTTTACGCAAGGAGGCAGTACCGGTGGCACCGACATCATCGCCATGATCATCAATAAATACAGAAACATCAGTCACGGCAGGATCATTTTATACTTCGACCTGGTGATCATCTCATCATCATACCTCCTGTTTCAGTCCATTGAAGTCATGGTTTATGGTTATGTGACCATGGCTGTAGCATCCTACTCCATCGACATGCTGCTGATGGGACACAGGCGCAGCGTTCAGCTGTTCATATTCTCCCCGAAATATGAGGAGATTGCAGAACACATTGCCAACGACATTGGCCGGGGTGTGACGCTGCTAAACGGCCAGGGATGGTATAGCAAGGAACAAAGTGCCGTCCTGATGGTGGTGGTCAAACGCCACGAAACCTCCATTGTATTTAGAAGTATCAAGGGAATAGATCCTGATGCCTTTATTTCTGTTTCCAATGTAATGGGGGTGTATGGTAAGGGGTTTGATCCGATAAAATATTAAACATTTTGCAGACACAGGACTTGACCTGTGTACCGAAATATTTTAATGGTTAAGGGTTTAGAGTTTATGGTTTAGGGTTTAGGGTTTAGCCTTAAAGTTCTCTTTGTGTTTCCTTTGTCACCTTTGTGGTTAATTATCTTTTTTTCACTCCAAAGAACGCGAAGATTTTTATACGACACAGTTCTCTCAGTTCTCAGTTCTCAGTTCTCAGATCTCAGTTCTCAGTTCTCAGTTCTCAGTTCTCAGTTCTCAGATCTCAGTTCTCAGTTCTCAGTTCTCAGCTTCAAGGCTCAAAGGAATTTTGTATCTTCGCATCTTAATAAAAAATTGACAATTTATGACAACAGTTCTTGGAAATCTAAACCCTCAACGGCTGTGGCAACTCTTTGAAGAGATCTGCCAGGTGCCCCGACCATCAAAAAAAGAGGAAAAAATACTCGCTTACCTGATCAACTTTGCCAACGAACACCAGCTTGCATACAAACAGGACAAGGTGGGTAACCTTATCATCAAAAAGGAAGCCACAAAAGACTATGAAGATCGTGCTTCCATTGTTTTGCAAAGCCATGTAGACATGGTGTGTGAGAAAAATGAAGGAGTCGAATTTGATTTTGACAACGATCCCATCCAGCCGGAAATTGTGGATGGATGGGTAAAAGCCAAAGGTACGACACTGGGAGCCGATAATGGGATTGGCGTTGCCGCGCAACTGGCCATACTAGAGGCAAAAGACATTGAGCACGGCCCATTAGAATGTCTCTTCACAGTGGATGAGGAAACCGGGCTGACCGGCGCTTTCAACCTGGAGAAAGGTTTTGTGGAGAGTCGAATCCTGCTGAACCTTGACTCGGAAGATGACGGAGAGCTGTTTATCGGATGCGCCGGTGGCATTGATACGATGATCACCCTGCCATACGAAAAAGTGTATGCCGAAGCAGACCACCTCCCGTTCAAGATCTCCGTGACAGGATTAAAAGGGGGTCACTCGGGTGATGACATCAACAAAGGGCGTGGCAATGCCATCAAAATCCTGAACCGGATCCTGTGGAATGCCGAAAAAATGTTTGAACTGAGGATCGCCGAAATAAAGGGTGGTAACCTGCATAATGCAATTGCGCGGGAAGCCTTTGCAACCATCAGCGTACCGCGCAGACATGAAAAATCACTCAAGGATCTTTGCCAGACACTAGCCGGTGAGATCAAAAATGCGGTCAAGATCCATGAACCGGGCCTGAAGATCGACCTGACCGAAACGCTGATGCCCGACACCCTCATGGACTATGACACACAGCACAAGTTGCTGAATGCCCTTTATGCCTGTCCGCACGGCGTAATGAGCATGTCGCCCGAAATTCCCGGACTGGTGGAAACCTCCTCGAACCTGGCTTCCGTGTAAATGACAGAGGATAAGATCATCATTGTAACCAGCCAGCGCAGCTCTCTCGACACAGGGAAAAGAGATATCGCAGACATGGTCGCCAGTACCTTCACCCTTGCCGGTGGAAAAGTAAAATACGGCGACGGCTACCCGGGATGGGAACCCAACATCGATTCAGAGATCCTGGCGATCACCAAAAAGTCCTACGAAAAACTATTCAGTGAAGAACCAAAGGTATTGGTTATCCATGCCGGACTGGAGTGCGGCATCATCGGTGAAAAATATCCAGGAATGGACATGATCTCATACGGCCCTACCATGCGCGGCGCACATTCCCCCGACGAAAAGGTGGAGATCAGCACCGTGGAGAAATTCTGGGACCTTACGCTGGAGGTACTTCGCAATGCACCGAAAGGATAGAGGTTGGAGGTTAGACAGAGAGAACTGAGAGCTGGGATCTGAGAGCTGGGAACTGAGAGCTGGATCAGGAAACTGGGAACTGGGAACTGGGAACTGGGAACTGGGTTAGAGTTTAGAGTTTAGAGTTTAGAGTTTAGGGTTTAGAGTTTAGAGTGTATAGGCCGGACTTGGCCGGCCTGCATATTTTACAACGAGAAAACTTGTAGGGACAGCGCTTGAGCTGTCCAATTTGTGGAAATTTGCGCAATAATTTGTGTAATTTGTGGACAAAAAACACGCAAAAACCGCAAAAACAGCGCAAAAATCAACCAACAGCCATCTTAATGACGCGCGCAGCGCAAATGACGCGAAGCAAAATGACATGCGAAGCACAAATGACAAAGAACAAAAAACAACAAACAACGAACAAATCAACCAGTCATCCAATAAACCAATGAACCAATGAACAAATCCGTTTCATTTCAGGACCTTGGTGTTGTGGACTACAAGGAAGCGTGGGACTACCAGGAGAAGTTGTTTAAGGGAATCACCGATTTGAAAATGCACAACAGGTCGCATCCCGAAGCAGAGAAGAAGACAGACAATTACCTGCTGTTTTGTGAGCATCCGCACGTGTATACCCTGGGCAAAAACGGCTCTGAAAACAACCTGCTGGTCAACATGCTTGAGTTGCAGCAAAAGGAAGCAACCTACTATAAGATCAACAGAGGCGGCGACATCACTTACCACGGTCCGGGACAGATTGTGGGATACCCCATTCTTGATCTGGATAACTTTTCTCCTGACATCCATCAGTATGTTGCCAATTTGGAGGAAGCGATCATACTGACCATTGCCGAATATGGGTTGAAAGGGGAACGGATGAAAGGTGCTTCCGGGGTGTGGCTCGACGCTGAAAATCCGGCGAAAGCCAGGAAGATCTGTGCCATCGGGATCAGGAGCAGCCGCTGGGTTACCATGCATGGCTTTGCCTTCAATGTAAACACCGACCTGAGTTATTTTGAATTGATAAACCCTTGTGGCTTTACCGACAAGAAAGCCACCTCGATGCAAAAAGAGCTGGGCGAGCCTATACCGATATATGAAGTAAAAAGCAAACTGAAAGCACACCTTGGCCATGTAATCGGCATGAGTTATATGTAAAGTTCCGGACACAAAACAAAAACAATTCCATGTCCTTAAAAACGGATATAGAGATTATGGCCCCTGCAGGCTCGTATGAGTCACTGCATGCTGCGATACAGGGGGGTGCTGACGCCGTATATTTCGGCGTGGGCAAGCTGAACATGCGCAGCCGCTCATCCAAAATGTTTTCCTTTAAGGACCTTCACGAGATTGTAAGTATATGCAAAGCGCAGCAGGTTAAATCATATCTCACGCTGAATACCATCATCTATGATGAGGAGCTGGAGGAGATGCAACGCACGGTTGATGAGGCAAAAAATGCGGGAATTTCGGCCATCATCGCATCAGATATAGCTGTTTTGGAATATGCCAAAGAACAAGGGATTCGCCTGCATATTTCTACCCAATGCAACATCACCAATCTGGCCGCCATCCGTTTTTATGCGCAATATGCCGACGTGATGGTGCTGGCACGTGAGCTGAGCCTCAGGCAGGTTCATGAAATTGTACGTGGAATAGAAAGGGAGCAGATCAAAGGTCCCTCCGGGGAGCTCGTCAAAATTGAAATATTCGTTCATGGTGCGCTGTGCATGGCGGTAAGCGGCAAGTGTTACCTGAGCCTTGACAACATGAACCATTCTGCCAATCGTGGTGCCTGTTTGCAGCTTTGCCGCAGGTCATACCTTGTTACTGACAAAGAAGAGGGCTATGAGCTTGAAGTGGACCACGAGTACATTATGTCGCCCAAAGACTTATGCACGATAGGATTTATTGATAAAATCATCCATGCAGGAGTTCAGGTTTTAAAAATTGAAGGGCGTGGTCGCAGTGC